>NZ_CP180414.1:0-102610 GCF_047715405.1 Halosimplex rarum | reverse complement strand
CCAAGCGACTTAGCCGAATAGAGTAGCTGAGCCGCCCAGCTAAGTCACATAGCTGACCGGGTTAGTTGATCGGGCCGGCTGAACCACTCCACTGAGTCGGCCGCCTGAGTTGATCAGCCGAACCGTTAGCTGATCGGGATGGCTGAACCAGTCGGGCGCCGGCGCTTCGTGCGGACGCGCGCTCGCGACATCTACTCGACGTCGACGCTCCATGCGTCGTGGTCGGTCGCGACATCGGTCGTTTCCTCGCCGTCGTACCCGTCGAAATCTGCGAACGTGCCCGTCCGCTGCTGGACGACCTGGACGCGGATACTCCCGCCGTCTTCGAGGTGCCAGCGGAGGTGGTCTCCGTCGTCGATGTCGAGTTCGCGCCGGATTCGGGCGGGGAGGTTCGCCTGATTCCCCGACACCGTGCTTTCCTCGACGATCCGGTCGTCGCTCATATACGGTAGTTAGGAATCGGTCGTCAAAACTCTAGAGTGTCGACACATTATTGCGATCGAGTCAGGCGAGCATGGAGATTTGGGGTCTGGGACACCACGTCGTTTCATTACGTGCGGGTTCGACCGCCCGGACACAATGCAGTTCGACTGGATGGTCCAGTGTTATCCCGGCGTCGGCGTCCATCGCGACGCGCCGCTCCTGGAGACGCTCGACCGCGAGACGACGATGGCCGGCGTCGACGCCGCCGAGGCCGCGGGGCTGGAGGGGTTGTGGGCGCCCGACCACTTCATGCTCGGGCCGAAACACCAGGAGTACGAGGTCTGGACGCTCCTGAGCGCGCTCGCCGAGCGCACCGACG
The DNA here is from genome assembly GCF_047715405.1 of Halosimplex rarum. Classification (NCBI taxonomy): domain Archaea; kingdom Methanobacteriati; phylum Methanobacteriota; class Halobacteria; order Halobacteriales; family Haloarculaceae; genus Halosimplex; species Halosimplex rarum. Next base: position 101,808 of record NZ_CP180414.1, on the reverse strand, counting down.
ACATGGAACTCGGGCCGCTGGTGGGGTCGGTCACCTACCGAAACCCCGCGTTGCTGGCGAAGATGGCGACCACGGTGGATATCCTCTCTGAGGGGAACCTCCGCGTCGGCCTCGGCGCCGGGTGGCACGACGAGGAGCACCGGGCCTACGACTTCGACTACCCCGAGATCGAGACCCGCATCGAGATGCTCGAGGAGACCATCCGCGTCCTGAAGGCGATGTTCACCGAGGCCGAGCCGACGTTTCAGGGAGAGCACTACCAGATCGAGAACGCCTACAACGAGCCCAAGCCCGTGCAGGATCCGTACCCCCCGATCGTCGTCGGCGGCGCCGGGCCGACCCTGCTCCGGGTGGCCGCCCGCCACGCCGACGAGTGGAACGTCGAGATCAGCGGCCGCGCTCGCGGCCCGCCGATCGAGTACAAGGTCGAGAAGTTCGACGAGTACCTCGAAGCCGAAGGTCGTGATCCCGACGACGTCGAACGGTCGTGGCTCGCGCACGTCCTCGTGCGCGAGGACGAGGGAGAACTCCAGCGCCTGTGCGACGAGATCTTCCCGCTCCCCTGGGGAGAGGAGGACGACATCGACGAACAGCTCTCGAACGCCGAGGAGGCCAGGGAGAAGGGCGACTTCCTCATCGGCACGCCCGCGGAGGTGACCGAACAGATCGAGTCGATCCGCGACCTGGGCTTCGGGAAGCTCCAGCTCATGTTCCTCGACTTCCCCGACACCCACGGGATCGAACTGTTCGGCGACGAGGTCCGGCCGGAACTGCAGTGATTCCCGGGACGCTCGCGTGAGGTGAGCGGACCCGTCTGTCTCCGGACGGTCAGTCCGTCACGGGACCTCTATAGTCCCACTGGAGGCCGTCGCCCTGTCGCCGGACGACGTACTTGTAGGGGCCGTGCAGTTCGCCGCGCTGGCATTTGCAGTTGTCCTTGCCGCAACTGACTTTCTTGATCACCACGGTCCCGTCGCTCGATTCCTCGACGGCTTCGATCGCTTCGTTCTCGTCTGCGTCGATGTCGTCGGCGCCGAGGTCGTGGCGGTACTCGAGGAGGTCGTCGATCCAGTCACGGAGCGCGCGTAAGTCCGCGTCGTCTTGCTTCGGGACCCCCTCCGCGAGATACTGCGGAAGCGAGTCGGGAGCAGGTGGATGGGTCGACATCGTCTTACCAAACAATGGGGCTGAGAGAGGATGGTTGTTTGGTAAGACCGGATTCAGACACACCACTGCTTCCGGAGAAAACGGGCGGTATTAGGACTGTGGACACCAGATACACCCGGTTTGAAAGCACCGGAAACGGTGGTGGTCTCATGATGATGATTGCGGACACACCCGGGGGGTGTAAATAGCGACTCCCGACGAGCCGAACGCCGCTACCCGAGCGGCTGCCGATTTTTCATCAGTTTTTCACGAAGTCATCGAAGTCAACTGAATCGAACCGGGAGACGGCTTCAAGGACGTCGATGGCCGTCGACGGCTCGACACGGAGTTCAAACGTGTACGCTTCACCGCCGACAGAGCCGGATGCGGACTTACGCGCCCGAATGATGCTCAACATGTCAAGCTCAATGAGGTGGTCGCGCATCCGTCGCTGAGCCAGTTGATCGGCATCGATGTAGTCGGACAGCGATTTGTACACTTCATAGACGTCACGAGTCCGGATCTCGGAGTGGCTACCGAGTTCTAGAACCGTTACCGCGGCTAACGCGAGGTGGCCCTGTGTCGTGAGCTGTTCCATCCCCTCGATAATGAGCTCCCGTTCGGCTTCGCCCTTGGCGGTCCGAACGTGTTCTTCCGCGACCCGGTTATCGTCCTCTGATTCAGCGATGGCGGCGGCCTTTCGGAGATATTTGATCGCCTGGCGAGCGCTCCCTTTGTCCTGGGCGGCGTACGCGGCACAGAGGGGAATCACGTCGCCTGACAGTACGTTCGAGTCGATATGTAAGAGGGTGCACTCGCTCCGGTCGGCGTCGAGGGAGTCGAAGCTTTCAGCTAACGAGCCATTGTCGTCGTCAAGGTCAACGCTGATCTCGATCTCTTCGCCAGCTGGCGTTTCGTACACGAGCGACGTGTCCCGGAACGCCTTGCTCGCACGCCGGGAGAGGATGTCGCGAAGTTCGGTCGCGTCGTACGGGGCAAAGAAGATCGAGTCGTCGTAGAGACTGTCCTTCGCGGCTGGATCGAGGTTATCACGCCACTGAAGGTCGTTGCTGATCCCGATGATCGACGGATAGACATCGTCGTCGACGTAGTCCTTGTCGCGTGCACGGGGAAGAGAGTAGAGGATCTTGTCGTCGGTCCCGAGATTGTCGATCTCGTCGAGGACGATGATGATCGTTCCCCCGATCTCGTTCATCGCATCCCAGAGGTGATCGAGAACCTTCTGCATCGGATGGCCGTTGGGATTCTCGCCGCCCAGTTCCTCACAGAGCCCACAGGCGAGCGTGTAACTTGAAGAAATTCCCTCGCAGGAGAAAAACACCGTCGTCAGGTTGAGGTTCTGGGCGTCGGCGAATGCCTCCAACTCCGCGAGTTCTGCTTTTGCGGCCGCCGTCTTCCCCTGCCCAGCCTTGCCCGAGAGGAATGTGTTCTCTGCGCCGGCACCACGGGCTGCGGGCTTCAACGAGCGTCGGAGTTTCAGAATCTCGTCCTGTCGCTCCGGGAGGGTCGTCGGGGTGTGACCTTCCTTGAGGTAGTCCTCGCCGCCGACCGCGAAAATCTCCGACGTCGTCGAGTACGGGGAGGAATCCATCGTCTCAACTTCGAGTACGCCTCACACATAAAACCCCTGCGTCCGTAATGTCCGTTTCGTCCGGGTGGCCCCCCACCACGTCCGGAATCACCCTCGTTGGGACAACAGACTACTCGGTGTGGTCTGTATCGCGGTCCACCCGGGCCCCCGGGGTCGTCCGCAATTATTCAGAAAACGGTAGGCGAGGTAGCCGCTACAGTCGTCGTAGATTCTACCGAACTTGCATATTCGACACGAGTGGAGGAAGGCAGATCAAGAAGCATAATATAAATCTTTCTGTTGGGTGTAGTGTTTAGGGGTTATAGGCTATGATGATAGATTTTATATCCAATCTATATCCTCTTTAATACAATACTGGCGATCGCAATTCATCCCGAGACATGATTTCCGTGGAATTGCGGACGACCCCGGGGGCGGGGGTAGCTTCTGTGCGTACGTTAACCAACACCTCTAGACTGGCGTTTCACTTGCAACAGTGGTGTGTGAGACAGCGGCAGTTTCACTCGTACTGGTGGTGTGGTTCACGGGGACTAGTGGTGCGTCTCTCGTCTCGCCTCCCGTAGGGTTGTCTCATCTCGGTTTACTCCCAGTGAGAACAGCCGACACCTCCGTATCACCGGACATATATCTCTGAAGGGTCCCACCCCACTGGTTCCGCTGTAAATCTGCTCAATCGCAGATGGGCACGAGTTGAGAGTGCTGTTCACTCTAACAGCGGAACCAGTGGGGTGGGTGTGTCGGCTGCTCGTTATCAAGGCCCTTTCTCTCCACTACCCCTCCTCTCCACACATCTTCAACCAATGGCTTCCACCGACGAGAACACGGACTGCCCGAACTTCTATAGGCCGACCGGGCGCCCACACGGGCATGAGCGAGTGGATCGACCTGACGCAGACGCTGGGGGAGGACAGTCCGACGCTGCCGCCGCTGCATCCGAAACCGGAGTTCAAGGACTACGCGGCCCTGGACGAGGACGGCTACAACTCGACGATGCTCCACCTGGAGACCCACTGCGGGACGCACATGGACGCGCCGACGCACTTCCTCTCGAAGGACGACCACCGGACCATCGACGAGATCACGCCAGACGAGATGATCACCGAGGGCGTCGTCTGCGATTTCACCCACAAGGAGCCAGGTAGCGCCGTCACCCGGGAGGAACTGGCCGAGCAGGCCGAACGCTACGACCTCGCGGCGGGCGAGTACCTCATCTTCGACTGCGGGATGGCGCCGGCCGACACCGACGAGTACCTGAAACACTACGTCTACCCCAGCGAGGGCGCCGCGGAGTACATGGTCGAGCGGGACATCGCCTGCTTCGCCATCGACGCGCTGTCCGCCGACGAGCCCGGGGCCACGCTCGAAGCGCACCACGTCCACAACACGTTGTTCCCGGAGGACATCCTGATCGTCGAGGGCGTCGCCAACCTCGATCAGGTGTCGGCCGGCCGGTACGACGTGGTCGCGACGCCGATCCCCTACGCCGACCGCGACGGGTCGCAGATCCGACTGCTCGTCAGCCCCCAGGAGTAGGTCTCCCGGTTTCGCTACGGAACGGTTTCGAAGACGCCGAGCCTGCCGTCGCCGAACCCCACGTAGAGCGTCCCGTCGAACCCCTGGGCGGTGAACACCGTGTCGGTCGGGCGGTAGACCGCCCGCGGTTCGCCGGAGGTGGCGTCGACGGCGAACAGGCTCGTGAAGTCGGCTTCGTCCGGCGTGATCGCCTCCGCGACGACGGTGTCGGCCGTCGCGGCGAGCGGCCAGCCGTTGTTCGAGGGCGTGACGAAGCGGAACCGCCGGTCGCCGCCGGGGAGGTCGTACGCGTCGACGGCGTTCATCCGGACGTTCGCCCGCGTGTACAGCCGAGTGCCGTCCGCCGAGAGCAGCGGATAGTGGCCGTGGGCTCGCTCGCGCCAGGCGACCGTGCCGTCGCTCGTGACGGCGCCGACCGACTCGTTCATCACGTACACGCGGTCGCCGGCGGGGACGAGCCAGCGCGTCGACATCGGCACCCGCCATAGCGTCTCGCCGGCGGTCGAGACCCCGACGAGCGACGACTCGTCGTCGCTGGGCCCCACCGTGGCCACGACGACGTCGTCGAGCGCGGTCGTCGCCCGGACCTCGTCGGCGAGTTCGCGCTCCCAGCGTCGCTCGCCCGCCGGTCCGAATCCGGAGAGCGTCCGCCCGCTGGCGACGTAGACACCGTCGGCGCCGACAGTGACGGCGGAGAGTCCCGACACCGCGGTCGACCAGCGCTCGTCGCCGTCGGCGGTGTCGAGCGCGGAGACGACCGTCTCCAGCGGCTCCTCCGGCGTGTCGTGCGTGGATTCGGGTTCGAAGAACTCCGTCGCGCCGACGACGACGGCGTCGTCGACGAAGCCGTGCACGGCGAGTCGCCGGTCCCGCTCGACCGACCACCGGCGCGTCCCGGTCGCGGCGGTGAGGGCGTGGACAGCGGTCCACTCGTAATCGTCGCCGCGGCCGTTGACGCTGTAGACCGTCCCGTCCGCGACGGTCACGCCCCACGTGTCCGTCCGGTTCGTCGGTTCGACGTGCGACCCGGCCTCCGAATCCCCCGCGAGGGACCGCTGCCAGTCGAACCGCCCGCTCCCGGGCGACAACGCCGCGACCGCGGAGTTGCCGTCCTCGTCGTTCGCCGTCACGTAGAGGCGCCGGTCGTCCGCGTCCAGACCGAGGACGTTCGCGTACCCGACGTCGATCCACCGATCGGGACGCCACGCCGGGAGGTCGCCCGACACCCTGGTGACGGTGTCGGGCGGGGCCTGCTCGTCGGTCCGCGTGGCGGTCGCCTCGTCGGTCTCGCCCGGCGCGTCTGTGTCGGCGACAGTCGGCGTCCCGGTGGGTGCCGGCGTGGGCGTGGCCGTCGGGTCGCTCGACGGCACCGAGGAGGTGGGCTCGCGGTCGGCGGTCCCATCGTCCCCGAGACAGCCCGTCAGAGACGCCAGTGCCGCGGCCGAGAGCGTGAGTGTGCGGCGTCGCGTTGGCATACTGGTAGTGCGTCCCCGCCCCGAAAGTGCCTTCTGGAGCGTCAAACGTCCGCTGAATCGCCGGGCCCGAAAGACCTTCGTCGGTCCCCGAGCCGTCGACTCTCGCCGCTTCCAGTCGCTCTCGACCGTCTTCGCTTACCACCAGGTAACCAGGTGAGGTCAAGGTTACCTCGGGTATTTAGATACGGAAGAGTAATTTACTATTAGAAGGTAACCTACCATGTCAGTCAGAAGTAACAGCAGTGCGAGCGACGAAATAGGCGGGCCCGTCCCCGATACCGATCCGCGGTACGTGGATCTGTGCCTCGAAAGCGGCGACGTGATCGTCTACGATCGAGAGGAAGCGGACGCGTGGATCCAGTCGACGGCAGCCGTCGACCTGGAAGCGGCGGTCTGACGCGGTACCGACGCGAAAACACACTATGAGCGATCGACGAACGACGAGAGAGAATCCCAACGGCGAGGGAGTGGGCGAAGGGGCGGACGAGCAACTGGAAGTGTGGTGCGCGGGCCAGGAGTGGTGTCCGGTGACGACGACGGCGACGCTGATCGGCAAGAAGTGGCACCCCGTCATCGTCCATCGCCTCCTCGAACACGGCCCCAGCGGGTTCAACGAACTCCAGGACAACGTCGACGGCATCTCCAGCAAGGTGCTCTCCGACAGCCTCGACGACCTGGAGGAGAACCGCCTCGTCGACCGCGATATCGTCAGCGAGAAGCCGTTTCGCGTGCAGTACTCGCTGACCGCGCACGGCGAGTCCCTCGAACCCGTCATCGCCGCCATGCATGAGTGGGGCCGAGAGTATCTGACCGAGCCCGCCGAAGAGCCAGCGAGTGGCGAGTCCGACGACGACACCACCGAACGCTGACGCGACCGTTCTATTTCGAGCGATCAGCTCACGGTGAACTCGTAGTTCCCCGAACCGATCTCCACCACGAGCGCGTCGCCCGCTCGGTCTACTGACTGGATCCCTCCGGGCAGTGAATCGACCGTCTCCGCCGCCTCAGCGACCGCCGACAGCGAGTCGCCCGATTCCCGAACCGTCGCGTCCGCGGCGGCCGCGACATCCGGGAGTCGGACCGTCGCGCTCCCGTTCCACGGGACGGTCACCGAGAGGTCGTAACCCCCCTCGGTCCGCTCCCACGCGCTTTCGAGCGGACCGTTCGGCGTCTCGACGCGCCCCTCGGCCCAGTCGAGGTCGTCGACCAGCGCCGGCGACACCGTGACGTGCTCGGTCACCGGCCGGTCACCGATCCGGAGGCCAGCGAGGACCTCGTAGAGGAACTCCGAGACGTGCGTGAACGGCGAGTGGTTCAGCGAGTTCATCCCCGAGCCGACGCTCTCGTCGGAGTCCCAGCGCTCCCACATCGTGGTCGCGCCGTTCCGTGCCATGTACACCCAACCGGGTTGCTCGGGCTGGCTGACCACCTCGTAGGCCAGGTCGGCGTACCCGTGGTCGGCCAGCGTGTGGATCAGCGGGCGGGTCCCGAGGAAGCCGGTCCTGAGTTTGCCCCCGTCCGCGCGGACTTTCTCCGCGAGGTTCGCGGCGACGGCCTCGACCTCCCCCTCGGGCACCAGCCCGAGGAAGAGCGGGACGGCGTAGGAGGACTGGGTTCCGGGACCGAACTCGCCCGCCCCGGCGTCGAAGAAGCGGTCGACGAACGCCTCGGCGACCGACCCGGCGCGGTCGCGGTAGCGCTCGGCGTCGGCCTCGTTGCCGAGGACGCTCGCGATCTTCGCGAATGTGTCCGTGACCTGGTACAGGAAGGCGGTGTTGAACAGGTCGTGCGGGAGGCCGCGCCGGGGCTCCTCGGGGTCGGCGTTCTCGAAGGTCAGCCAGTCGCCGTACTTCCCGTAGGCGTCGTCGAGGACGCCGTCCTCGGCGGCGTCGAGCCAGTAGTCGACGTAGGCGCGCATCCCCTCGTACTGTTCTCGCAGGATCCCGACGTCGCCGTCGTGGCGGTAGCAATACCAGGGGATCATCACACGGGTGATCGACCACGTCGGGTCGGCTGGGTCTTCGGGCGACTTGTCCGGGATCACGTCGGGGACGTAGCCCATCGCGGAGGCCGCGTCGTCGTGGTCGCGCAGCCACTTCTCGTCGAAGCGGACCGCGTCGAAGTTGAAGAGGAGCGCCCGCGTCGAGATCTGGGCGTCGCCCGTCCAGCCGAACCGCTCGTCGCGCTGCGGGCAGTCCTCTGGGATCGAGTGCGTGTTGCCCCGCAGGCCCCAGACGGCGTTGTGCTGGACCTGATTCAGGTCCTCGTTTGAGCAGGCGAACTCGCCGCGACGATCCATCGCGGTGTGGACGACCTTCGCCGTCACGTCCTCGGGGTCGAGGCCCTCCGCGCTGTCGGCGTCGCCCTGGCCCGCGGTGTCGCCCTCGCCCGGGTAGCCTGACACCTGGACGTAGCGGAACCCGTGGTATGTGAATCGGGGTTCGTAGGTCTCGACCCCGTCGCCGGCAGCGACGTAGGTGTCGGTCGCGTCCGCGCTCCGCAGGTCCGTCGTCGAGAGGGTGCCGTCCTCCGTGAGCGCCTCGGCGTGGCGGAGCGTGATCTCGTCGCCCGCCTCGGCGCCCTCGATATCGAGTTCGACCCAGCCGGTGAGGTTCTGCCCGAAATCGAGGATCGGGCCGTCCTCGCGCTCGGCGACGACCTCGGCGTCGAAGGTGTCGACGACCCCCATCGGCTCGACCCGCTGTGGTTCGAGCGTCCCGCCCGGGGCGTCGACGACCGTCGCGGCGTCCCAGGAACCACCCGCGTGGCCGGTGTCGGCAGTGTCGAATCCAGGCGCGGCCCACCCGTCCCGTTCGCGGCGGGCGTCGTACGCTTCGCCGTCGTAGATGTCGTTTTCGACCAGCGGACTCTCGGCGGCGAGCCAGTCGGGGCCCGTCGAGAGTTCGCGCGTCCGGCCGTCGGCGAACTCGACGGTCAGCGTGGCGCGGGCCCGCGGCGAGCCGTCGGCGAGCCAGTGGGCGCTACGCTTGGCGAACCACCCGCGGCCGAGCCACAGGCCGAGCGCGTTCTCGCCCTCCGCGAGGCGGTCGGAGACGTCGTGACTCGAATAGAGCACGCGCTGCTCGTAGTCCGTCCACGCCGGGTCGAGTCGCCCCCTCCCGACGCGCTCGCCGTTGCAGTACACCTCGCCGTACCCCACCGCGGCGACGTGCAACCGCGCCGATTCGACGGGGGCATCCAGGGTGAACTCCCGGCGGAGAAGCGGCGACGACGACGCCATTTCGGACTCGCTGACCCCGTTCACGAGGTGATCGCGTCCCCAGGTGTCCGTCTCGACCGTCGAGGACGCCGCGATATCGCTGCCCCGGGCGAGGTCGATGCCGTCGCCGTCTCGGACGGCGATCGCGGCGAGCGCGAAACACGCCCACTCGTCGTGAGACTCGATTCGCCGACCTGCGCCGTCGCGTCCGGAGTCGCCACTGGTGTTCGGCGCGACGGCGGCGAGTTCGGTGGCGGTGACGCGGACGTACCGCCCGCTCGCGTCGACCTCGTGACGCCGGGCGCGTTCCCGATCCGCCGACCGGCCGTCGGCATCGGTCGCTTCGGCCGCGCCGTCGCCATCGCGTTCGACGACCGCGGTCGCCGATTCGAAGTCGGGGTCGTCGGCGACCTCGACGCGATAGGCGTCGGGGAACCCGAACCCCGCGAGCGGGTCGTCTCTCCATGACGACGTGACGGCGTAGTCGTCGGGCGTCCGAACCACGGTGACGGGGTCCACCGGATGGAGTGCGATCTCGGCGAGGGCGTGCGACGCTCCCAGATCGACCTGGACCCATGCCTCGCCGTCGGCGTCCGACTCCTGCCACCTGCTCCTCCAGCCGTTCGTGTCGCCGGCGCCGGGCTGGTGGGCGATCCACTCGCCGCGCCAGTCCTCGGGCGCGAGCGCCGTCGAGAACGGTTCCGGGTCGGCCCAGGCCGACTCGCCGTCTCCCGCCTCGCCGTCGCCGGTCCACACCCTGACCGACCAGTAGTACGTCGCGTCGGCGGCGAGCGCGGGGCCGTCGTACGCGACGTCCGTCGCTCGGCGGGAGTCGACCTCGCCGGAGTCCCACAGGTCCCCGCGGCCCGCGGCGACGGCGTCGCGGTCGCGACCGACGACGATCCGGTAGGCCGTCTGTCGGGCGTCGCGCCGATCCGTCGGGAACCGCCACGAGAACCGCGGCGCGCCCGTCGGATCGACGTTCTCCGGCGCTCGCTCGTACTCGACGCCGAGGTCCGTCGGCACCGGAACCCCGACGTCAGATGACGTATCCATGGGCCGTAGCCGGCGAGTAGACACGTAAAAGTTGGTGCGCAGGCAGTCAGCGATCCTCAGTCGGCCCGAACGTCGGCCGCGACTCGCCGTCGGTGTGCTGGGCGCGTTCGATCGTCTCCACCCACGGATGTTCGGCGATCGCCGCCAGTTCCGCGTCGATCTCCGGCGTCCGGACCGCCTCGGCGACCTCTGTCGCCGTCCGGAACAGGTCCGCGGAGAACCGGTCGGCGATCGCCGCGTCGCTGTCCGCCCGCAGATGCGAGGAGTACCAGTCGAGATACTCCGTCTCGTAGCCGTCGAGGAGATCCGACAGCACCCCGCAGAGGTCTGTCTCCAGACGGTTCGTCGTCGCGTCTCGCAGGTACAGTTCGTAGGTCACGGCGTTCGCGACGCTCTGGAGTTCCCGGTACGCGTCCTCCGCCCCGGGTCGTCCATCGTCCGCCCCCACGACCCCCGGCAGTTCGTCGTGCTCGACGGCGGTGGCGGTGATCGCGAGCAGGCCGTAGAGGTCGTCGAGCAGGTCGGATTCGGCCGCCGATATCTCCGTCGGGAGGACGAGGTGTTCGAGGAAGTACGAGTCCAGGTGCATGTCGCGGATCGCGCGGTTGAAGATAGAGAGGTAGACGAACCAGTTGACGAACTGCGTGTTCAACAGGACGGCCAGCGCCGGAGCGGTCAGGTCGCTCTCCTCGGGGATCACGACGTTCGTCACCGTCTCGAAGTCGGAGACGCCGACGGGGTCGTACAGCGCCGCGACGACGATGTGGTCGTAGGGGTTCTGCTTGTGCGCGATGATGTTCTGGGCCATCACCTTCGGCGTCTCGAGGCGCCGGCGCGTCGCCGCCGAGAGCCCATCGAGCTCGATGTGGTCCTCGGGCGCGCGAGTGAAGTAGCGCTGGACCTGCTTGCCGTTGTAAGCGATTGGCGCGTCGTCGACATCGGTGGCATCTGCGTCGCCGGCACTGCCGGCCTCGTCGGTGCTGTCGGCCTCGTCGCTGATCCGGGTGGTCGTGCTCGCGCCTCGCCCGGCGTCGGCGCCGACCGATCCCAGCGTCGGGTAGTCGACCTCGCCCAGGCCCGCCGCGACCTCCTGTTCTGCGACGGAGAAACTGACCGGCAGGGTACCCAGTTTCGCCGCGAACGCCCGGTCGACGGTCGCGGCGCCGTCGACGTGATAGGAGCCGACCGCCAGCGGGCCGCACAGGTAGTCGTCGCCGGCGGCGTCCCGCGAGAGGTGGATCGTGACCTGCTCGTGGTCGACGTTCCGGAACGCCTTCCCGAGGTCGACGCCGCGGTGCATCTCGTCGAGGCAGAAGGCGCGGAAGTCCTCCCAGTTGGAGTTGTACGTGCTCGGTTTGGGGACGACGTAGCTGAGTTCGCCCTCCGTGAGCGCCCAGCTCCGCTCGGTGAACAGTTTGGCGACCTCGCGGCCCCCGTCGATCAGGTCGTAGCTGTCCTCGAGGATCGACTTCTGCAACGAGCCGACGTCGCTGCCGTGGGGCGGGTTCCCGATCACGACGTCGAACGCCTCGTCCTCGGTGGGCGAGTACGCCGTCGGGAACTCGAAGAGCCAGTGGAACGGGTCGAGCGATTCCACGTCCTCCGCGGTGATGGGCCGCTCGACGGTGACCGATCCCCGGTCGGCCATCAGTTCGAAGATCTCCTCCACGCGCTCCGGGTCGGCCGTCCGGACGTCCGCGTGGTAAGCCGTCGTCGCCCAGTTGCGCTGCTCCCGGAAGCCCGCCGCCGAGACCTGCTCGCGCTCCTCCTCGGTCATCGCCGAGTCGAAGTCCAGATTGAGCTTGACCGAGCCGGTCACCTCCGCCATCGTCCGCTCGAATTCGTCGAACGATTCGAGCGGTTCCTCGACGGTCACGTCGCGCTCCTGAGCGTAGACCCGGTTCAGCTCCGCCCGGAGGATCGCCCGCTGGGTCGTGACCCGCTCGCGGAGTTCCTCCGCGCGCTCGCCCGACGCGGTCTGGTACGCCTCGATCGTCTCGCGGTAGTCCGCGACAGCCACCGGGTACGTCGTCCGCTCGCCGTCGACCCAGTCGAATTCGAGGTCGGAGACCGGCGAATCGCCGTCATCAGCGGTCGCCACGCCCACGAGGCCGTTGCCCCGCCGGACGTTGCAGTCGACGTTCGGGAGTGTCTCGACGTCCGGCTCGCCCGCGTCGAGGTCGATCTCGTTCGCGCCGATCAGCCAGAGCCACAGCCGGAGCTTGCAGACCTCGACGGCGCCGTCGAGCAGGTCGACGCCGTACAGCGATTCCCGGATCACGTCCCGCCGGAGCGCGTACCGGTCCCGATCCCCGTCGCCGTCGCTGCACTTGCGGCGCCACGCTTCGAGGATCTCGCCGGCGGTCAGCAGGAAGGCGCCGCTCCCCGCCGACGGGTCGATCACAGATAGGGAAGCGAGGACGTCCTCGACGTCGGCGAGGTCGACGGCGGTGAGGGCTGGATCGCCACCCGCGGCAGACTTGGCGTTTCCGTCGCCGCGAATCCGTTCGAAGAACTCGTCGGAGTCGGGGATCGCGGCCGCGTCGAGGTCGGTCCGCGCCGCGAGCTTCTCTCTGACCCTGTTCCAGAGGGTCTCGCGGGCGTTCTCGTAGGCGACGTAGTTCGGCGTGTAGTAGGCGCCGACCTTCCTGTTGCCTCGCAGGAACTGTTCACCGCTCTCGGAGACGTCCATCTCGTCGAGCTCCGCCAGCGACAGCGACGCCTCGTCGGACAGCTCGCTCACCGTGACGACGAACTTCTCGAAGATGTGCCCGAGCACCGCGGGCGAGAGCTTGTCCGGTGAGTCGGTCCCCTCCGCGGGCGACTGCTCGATCAGCCAGTCGTACTCGTCGAGTTCGCCGACGAGGCGGTCCCAGTCGCAGTCCGCCCCGTCGAGTTCGCGCTCGCGGATCTCGTCCCCGGAATCGGTGGCGATGGCGTGGTTGCGGAACAGCCCGCCGTTGAGGAACGGGACGGCGACCGAGAGCGCGTCGCTGACCTCGTACTCCGTCCAGCCGGTCGCGTTCAGGTGGTCGAAGAAGGTCGCCGAGAGGAACGCGTAGAAGTCCCCGTCACCGAGGACGCTCTCGAACAGCTCCGTCGGGTCGAGCGCGACCCGGTTGCCCGCGCTGTCGATGCCGTGGATGACGTCTTTCTCGACGAGGAAGTAGCAGAAGATCAGCCGGTCGATCGTGCGCTGGGCGGCCATGAGTCGCGCTTCGTCGTCGATTTCGGCGCCCGGGGGACCGTCGAACGAGCGCGCGATGTCGATGCGGACGTCCCAGAGGTCGCGGTAGAAGCGGTCGACGACGTCGCGGATGTCGAACAGGCCCTCCAGGCCGTCGTCGACGGCGGCCAGTTTCCCCCGCTTGCTGTCGCGGATGTCGGGGGCGTGCCCGACGGACTGATCGTAGACGAACCACTTGTGCTCGCCGTAGCGATTGTAGACGGCGACGCGGTCGGAGTCGGGGTTCCAGAACCAGTAGTAGTCGAAGTTTCGGCCGCGGAGGCGGAGTTCGTCGACGACCACCTCCTGGCGACCGGGGTCGACGCTCTCGAAATACGCGAGGCGGGCATCCGGATCGAAGCGGAACCGCTCGGGCTCGCCGTCCACCCGAGCGGCATCTGTGTCCTCCCGCTCAAAGTAGCCCCGCTCCCGCAGAAACGTCAGACCGTATCGCGTGGCGTCCATCTGCTACCGGGTAGTCCCCGCACTCGCCCATTATCGTTTTGGCTGGGGGTCCCGCGTTCGGTTTCTCCCCTCTCCCGCGCCACGCCGGCGAGTCACGTATAGAGACGAGCGTTTTACCGTGCCGAGGCGTAGGGCCCTGCATGACCGACGACCGACCCGCCGCGGAACGCATCGGCGACGCGCTCGCGGCGCGCGACGAGACGCTGGCCGTCGCGGAGTCGTGTACCGGCGGCCTGCTCGGGTCGACCGTCACCGGCGTCGCGGGGTCAAGCGAGTACTTCGTCGGCGGGATCATCAGCTACACTGACCGGACGAAGCGGCAGTTGCTCGCGATCTCCCGGGAGTCGCTGGAGCGCCACGGCGCCGTGAGCGAGCCGGTCGCGAGCGCGATGGCCCGGCACGTCCGCGACGAGACCGGCGCCGACTGGGGCGTCTCGACGACCGGGTACGCCGGCCCGACCGGTGGCGACGACGAGACCCCCGTCGGGACCGTCTACGTCGGGATCGCCTACGCCGGCGGCGACGACCCACGGACTGAGCCCTTCGCGGTCGTCGAACGCGACCAGTTCGACGGCTCCAGACAGGAGGTGAAAGAACGGATCGTCGAGCGGGCGCTGACCGCGGCGCTGGAACGGATCGAGTCGGGACGGTAGTTCCCACCGAGTGCGGTCCCGCCCGCGCTGGACCGCCGCTGGTCCTGCCCGAAGGTATTTATCCCTCGTATCGGTAGATCGGACAGTGACCGACGAATCGAAACGAGGGATAAAAGTCTGCATCGACGTCCCGCCGAGCGGCGGCGCGGGGGTCTTCCGCACGAGCGTCGCCGACGAGGTGCTGCGGCTGCTGGCCGACGCGCCGGGGACGGAGTTCACGATCCCGGAGCTCGTCGAGGCGACCGGCGCCGCCCGATCGACGGTGTGGCGTGCGGTGGATCTCCTCGACGACGTCGGGGCGATCCGTGTGCGAGAGACGCCCCAGCGCAGCTACGTCGCCGCCGATCCGGACAGGCTCCGAACGGACGACCCGATACTCGCGATCCCCCAGTCGGAGTTTCACGGCCCGGTACGGACCTTCCTCGAGCGCGTCGAGGCGGCGGTTGCGGATGCCGACGACGTGGACGACCTCCTCGGGGTCGTCGTGTTCGGGAGCGTGGCCCGCGGCGAGGCCGACCGACGGAGCGACGTCGACCTGTTCGTCGTCGTCGAGGGCGACCGGACGAGCGCGCGCCGGCTCGTGGCAGGGGTCGTCGACGACCTAAGCGAGCACCGGTTCGACGGCGACCGCTTCGCGTTCGAGCCGTACGTCGAGACGGCCGAGAGCGCCGAGCGCGCCGGGTCGAAGCTCCGGGAGATCTTCGAGGAGGGGATCACGGTGTACGGCGGGGACGAACTCCACGCGCTCCGGACGGCGGTGTTCGCCGATGCGTAGCGCGCTCCGAGGTGGCGGCGAATGAGCAGCACTCGCATCGAGGCGCTGGTCGGGGAGGTCCAGGCCGCCTTCGATCGACGGTCGACGGAGGTCGAGACCGGGCTCGACGTCGACGACGCGGCGCTCCTGCAACTCCGGAAGGCGTGTCGGCTGCTGGACGGCGCCGGCGCGCTCCACGGCGAGGGGTACTACACCCTCGTCATCGAGGCGTCGTTCGTCGCGATCGAGCGGACCGTCGAGTTCCGGCTGCTGGACCGCGGTGCGGTCGAACCGACCGACCTCCCCGGAACGCACCCGGGCGTGTATCGACAGGCCGCAAGCGTCGGCGTCTTCTCCGAGTCGCTCGCCGCGGATCTGGCGGATCTCTGGCGTGACCACCGGGCGAAGACCTATTACCAGGACGGACTCGCGAGCGCCGAGCGCGCCGAAAAGACATACGAACTCGCTCAGGAGGTCCACGCGTTCGTCATCGGACGGTCCTCGCGCGGCTTCGAGTGCCAGTGCGACGAGCGCGCCTGACCCACGGCGACTCCCACCGCGAGACCGCGCCGGCGGCGACTCTCACTCCGACTTCGCGGACGGCCGCTCCGACAGCTCCGCCGACTCGCCCCTCCGCAGACACGCCGCCGGGTGGCCCGCGTCGGTCGGTTCCAGCGCCGGGTCCTCCCGCTCGCAGACGCTCCCGAACGCCTCGCCCAGTTGCGCCGCGGCCGCGTCGACGTCACCGGCGACCAGCGACTGGATCGCCTCGCCGATGACCCGCTCGGCGTCGGGATCGGAGAGTTCCTCGGGGAGGCCGAACTCCGCGCGGACCGCCGACGGGTCGTTGAATTCGCCGGGCTCGACGGTTCCGTCCGCGGCCCCTAGCCGGAGGTCGTGGACCGCGCGGAAGCGCCCGTCGGCGAACTCGAACGCCTCGGGCGGGATGACACTCGGACACCGGGGGTGGAACGAACAGCCGGCGGGCGGGTCCGCGGGGTCGGGCACGTCGCCGGTCAGTTCGACGGCGTCGTCGCGAGCGCGCGGGTCGGGCTCGGGGATCGACGAGAGGAGCGCGCCGGTGTAGGGGTGCTGGGGGTCTCCGAAGATCGCGTCGACCGGGCCGCGCTCGACGATCTCGCCGAGGTACATCACGCCGACGCGGTCGCACACCTCCCTGACCACGCTCAGGTCGTGGCTGATGAGGACCACAGCGAGGCCGAGTTCGGTACGCAGGTCCTCCAGCAGCGAGAGGATCTCCGCCTGGACGCTCACGTCCAGCGCGCTGACGGGCTCGTCGACGACGAGGAGGTCGGGGTTCAAAACGAGCGCCCGGGCGAGGGCGACCCGCTGTTTCTGCCCGCCGGAGAACTGCCGGGGGTAGCGGTCCGCGTCCGCTCGGGAGAGTCCGACGCGTTCGAGCGCGTCGACGGCGACCTCCCGCCGGCGCTCGGGGTCGCTGAGCCCGTGGATCGCGAGCGGTTCGGCGACCGACTCGCCGACGGTCAGCCGCGGGTCGAACGCCGAGTTGGGGTCCTGGAAGACGATCTGGGCGCGGCGGCGGAACCGCTCCAGTTCGTCGCCGTCGAGCGACGACACCGCCCGCCCGTCGAAACGCACCTCCCCGCCGGTCGGGGCTTCGAGTCCCAGCAGCGCCGACGCGGTCGTCGACTTGCCACAGCCCGACTCGCCGACGAGGCCGAACGCCTCGCCGGCTCGCACGTCGAAACTCACGCCGTCGACCGCCTTCACGTGGCCGGAGACCCGGCGGAGCAGCCCAGAGCGGACCGGGTAGTGTTTCTGCAGGTCGCGGACCGACAGCAACGGGTCGTCAGTCATCGGCCACCTCCAGTTCGGGCGGCAGCGCGTTCGCATCGTCGTAGAGCACGCAGGAGGCCCGATGATCGACTGCGGTCTCAGATCTGCCACCGTCCGACTCGCCGTCGCCCGGTCCGATCGACCGGAACGCGGGCTGGTCTCCCTCCTCGCACTCGGGCAGCGCGTGGGGACAGCGCGGATGGAACCGGCAGCCCGCGGGCGGATCGGTCGGGTCCGGGATCGACCCACCGATGGTCTCGAACCGCTCGCCGCGGCCGGGGAGACAGGCCAGTAGCGCCCGCGTGTAGGGGTGGGCGGGCGCCTCGAAGACGTCGTAGACGTCGCCGGACTCCATCACGTTCCCGGCGTACATGACGACGACGCGGTCGGCGATCTCGGCGACGACGCCTAGATCGTGGGTGACGAACAGCAGCGCCATCTCCCGTTCAGCCTGCAGGTCGGCGAGGAGTTCGAGGACCTGCCGCTGGATGGTCACGTCGAGCGCCGTCGTCGGTTCGTCGGCGATCAGCAGATCGGGGTCACAGGCGAGCGCCATCGCGACGACGGCGCGCTGTTTCATCCCGCCGGAGAACTGGTGGGGGTAGTCGTCGAACCGGGCCGCGGCGTCGCCGATGCCGACGCGGTCGAGCAGGTCGATCGCTTCCGCGCGAGCGGCCGACTTCGAGACGTCGCGGTGGATCCGGATCGCCTCGACGACTTGCGCGCCAACCGTGTAGACCGGGTCGAGCGCGTCCTGCGGGTTCTGGAAGACGTGGCCGATCCGGCCGCCGCGGTACGATTCCAGCGCCGACTCCGAGAGGGTCGTCAGGTCAGTGCCGTCGAAGCGGACTTCGCCCGTAATCTCGGCCGAGCCAGTCGGGATCAGGCGCGTGATCGACTCGCAGGCGACGGTCTTGCCGGAGCCCGACTCGCCGACGAGACAGACCGTCTCACCGGACCTCACGTCGAAGTCGACGCCGTCGACCGCGCGGACGGTCCCGTCGTCACCGTCGAACCGGACGTGCAGATCCCGGACGGAGAGCAGCGACTCGGTCATCTACTGCACCTCCTCGCGCGGGTCGAGCACGTCGCGAACGGTGTCGCCGAAGACGTTGAACGCGACGACGAGGCCGACGATGACGAGCACCGCCCAGAGCGTCGTCCACCACTTGGCGTGCCAGGGCATGTAGCGAGGGCGGAGGCCGAAACGGATGACGCCGCCCAGCGACGCGGGGCGCGTGCGGTTGAGTTCGAGGTAGGCCAGGCCGACCTGGGCGAGGATGAGCAGCGGGATGCGGCGGGTGAGCGCGGTGACGATGGTCGCCGTCGAGTTGGGGACGACGTGCCGGCGGATCACGCGGAGGTCGCTGGCGCCGGCGGCTCTGGCGGCGCGGACGTAACCGGCGGTTCGCCGCTGCATCGCCTCGCCGCGGACGAGTCTGGCGACACCGCCCCAGTCGAGCAGGCCGAACACGAGGACGAACGCGAACAACCCGCCGTCGGAGATGTTCTCGACGTTGCCGAGGAACAGCGTCGCGACCACGATGTAGACGACGACGGCGGGGATCGTCTGCTGGATGTCGACGTATCGCATCAGCAGGTCGTCGACCCGACCGCCGTAGTAGCCCGCGGTCGTCCCGACGACCGTCGCGACGACGGCCATGACGACCCCCGCTGAGATCCCGGCCTTGAACGCGATGTGGATCCCCGAAATCAGGTGTTCGATCACGTTCTCGCCGATGTAGTTGGTCCCGAGCGGGTACTGCCAGGTCCCCTGACAGTAGCCGTCGACGACCGGACCGAGACAGGAGTAGCCGTCGGTGACGCTCATGTTCACGCTCCCGAACACCGGGGGCTGGAGGTTTTGCGAGGGTTTCGCGTACGTGAACTGGAAGGCGTCCGGCCCGAGCAGCCCCAGCACCGCGAACGCGACGAGGTACGCGAGCGACAGGGCGCCGGCGGGCCTGCTCAGGAACGCCCGGACGTGGCGAGCGGTCCGCTCGCGGTCCGCTACCAGCGGCACGAGGACGTACCTGGCCAGGACCGCGAGCGAGACGAGCACGATCCAGCCCACCTGTCGCACGTCCCACTCCAGGGGCGGGATCGTCTTCGAGGGGGCGACTGTCAGGTCGTACGCGAGCAGGGCGCCGATAGCGGCGAGCGCGAGGACGAACCCGAGCGTCCGGGCGGCCGGCCGCCGTCGACCCCCCGTCTCCGCGTCCCATTCGATCCTGGTGAACTCGGGCGGGTCGGGATCGCTGGAGGGCATGCCCCGGATTGGAACGGCCGTCCAAATGAAGTTTTATTACGTGGTATGACATACCACGGGAACGACCGATGGTCCTCCGGCGGTACGCCCCCGAACCGATCGCGGCGGGATCCGAGAGGGTTCCGACGGACGAGCGTCGAGCCAGATGAGTTACCTCCGATACCTCCTCAGACGCGCGGCGTTCGCCGTCCTGTCAGTGTACGCTGTCGTGACGGTGACGTTCCTGGTCGTCAACAGCGTCGTCCTGCTCCCGATGAAGCGCCAGGTCGCCCTCGCGGAGTGGGGCGGCGCGTCCGAGGAGCGACTGGAGGAGATCCGGCAGGGGTACCTCCAGGCCCGCGACCTCGACGTCCCGGTCCACGAGCGCTACGTCGGGTGGCTCGTCGACGTGACGACGCTCGACTGGGGCTACTCCTTCGCCTACCGTCAGCCGGTGATCGCCGTCCTCGACGGCCGCGTCCAGGCGACGCTCGGCTACGTGGTCCCCGGCGTTGCGCTCGCGGTCGTCCTCGGCGTCGCGCTCGGGCTGTTCGCCGCGCTCGCGAAAGACACCGGGTTCGACTGGTCGGTCCGGGTCGCGGCCTACGCACTGTTCGGCGTCCCCGTGTTCATGTTCGTCATCTACGTCCGCCACCTGGGGGCGACGAACGGGGCCGTGCCGTCGCTCGGCCGCCACGCGCTCGCGACGAGTGCCGTCGCGGTGAGCCTCCTCGCGGGACAGGTGCGGTTCGCCCGCGCCTCCGCGCTCGAACAGACCGGTCGGTCGTTCGTGAAGATGCTCCGCGCGAAGGGGGCCGACCGGCTCCGGCTCGCCAGACACGTCCTCCGCAACGCGGCGATCCCGATCGTCTCGCTGTCGATGACCGAACTGCTGGCCGTGCTCGTGCTCAACATCTACATCGTCGAGGAAGTCGTGGGCATTCAGGGGCTGGCCGCCGCGAGCCTCCGGGCCATCCGCGCCAGCGACACCGCGCTGGTCATCTGGACGACGATGGTCATCGTCGTCGTCGGGATCGCCGGCAACTTCCTGCAGGACGTGATCTACGGCTCGCTCGACCCGCGGATCCGCTCGGAGAACGAATCCCGCTGACGGGAGTCGGCGCGCGCTCGGCGGCGATCGGTCACGCTCGTTCGACGAACGTCGCGTCGGCCGAGGTACGCCCCCGGTTGAACGAAAGCACTCGCGCCCGGACCGCGTCGCCTTCACCGACCGAGTCCGGCACGTCCTCCGTGAAGAGGACGAACCCCTCGACCTTGCCGACGGCGACCCGCTCGCCCGAGTGGTGGTCCGTGAACTCCGCGACGCCGAACTCGTAGGTCTCGCCGATCTCGACCGGTGGCTCGCGCTCCTGTGCCGCGTCGTGCGCGCGCTTGGACTCGCGCCGGCCGGCCGACCGACGCCACCGGACGACCGCGACGGCGACCACCAGCACCGCGACACCGGCTCCGGCCGCGATCCAGACGTGCTCCATACCCGACCCACCGACCGAGCCCGCAAGAACGCTGTGGAGTTCGACCCGCGCTGGGACCGCGACCGAACGCGGCTCTGTCGACCCGCGATTACGTGCCCGGTCTTTCCGGTTCATCCGCGAAACCATATATTTACCAACATACAGTTCTACTCGATAAATTCTATCGCTAACCGTGCTCGTCCGCACCTTATCTCGATCTCCGAAGCACCTCTCACTTATCAATCGGCGGGAGGCGACGTCGCGATCCGACTGTGGATTGGCAGGTTATAGTATGATATATTATATTCCGAATGAGTGCTAAATTTCGTGAACTGTTTCACAGTGACTTCGTGATGGGTTCGCAACGGCCGTGAGTGCCGGCCCGACAGAGCCTCGCTCCGGCCGCGCGGTCGTCCGCAGTTTCCGACTGATTCTGTCCACGGCGTCGGACCGTTGGGCGGGCCCGTCCAAGCAGGAGCGTATCGCTCGATCCGGAATGGTCGACGCGCTCGATTCACTGCGCCGTCCGGCGAACTGATCCCGCGGACGGCTTACAGTCGTACCGGTGTAATGCCGGAGGTAAGCGAAGTATTACCGGACCGCAACCGTTCGTTCAGCAGAGATTACTCCGTTCTCGGGGGCATGGCCCCTCAGTATCACGTCGGTGAACCAGAGTAACCGGTCCATGTGGTGGTTCGTCGGAAGTAACGCCGACTTTCCGTAGACGGGACAGACCGAACGATATCGAGGGTTTATGCGAATTTGAGCGGTACGTACGGGTGCGACCGGACGACAACGACCCAGCGAACTCTCATCATGAGTCTTTACGAACCTACGCACGGTCGTCGCCGCGGTAGTTCCGGCGACGGCGATCTCGACGCTCGGACCGGATCAGACCAGAACGGTTCCTGGATCCATCGACAGATGGACGGGCAGAACCAGCGCGCGGATCGACCCGACGACCGACCAGAGGGGGCGGTCTCGGACCTCGGTATCGACAGCGACGGGGAGGCCAGCCAAGCGGGCGCCGATACCGAGCAGTTCAACCCCGAATCACGCCGATTCAGCACGGTCGAGGGCGACGAAGAGGCAGACGGCGAGACGTACGAGTCGGTCGTCACGTCGATCAGGAGGACGGTGCTCGTCCGAACCTCCGCGGAGGAGTCCGAACTCGACCCGACCGATCGGTGCGATGGGATGCAATCCCGCCTCGGCCTGCGCCCCGAGAGAGTCTCGCGCGTCGACGGATGTGCTATCTCCGACGTCGCGGCCCATCGTGCGCGATCGAGCGACCGGAGCGCCGACCGCGACGAGCCCGACCCGTGCGTCGCGCAGGCGTCCGGATACCTCGCGCGCGACTGATTTTCCGCGTCCGTTCCGGTCTTCGAGATACCCCTCACTGACAGTACAGAAGACGACCCGAAGGAGGCGCGTCCGGCGCCGTCAGACGCTCGGGGTTGGAGACACCGGATTTCCGGTGAATCGTACGGCGAGACACGAAATCGAGCCGAAATTTGCGAACGAGGCACACCGTGTTTCCAGTGAAACGCGGGCGCCGGACCGAGACAGCCACAGTACGGTGTGAGACACCGAGTTTCCGGTGAATCGACCGCCGACCGAGCGGTACCGGCGAGGCGGTTCGTCGTGGGGGCCGCGACCGGGTCCGCGACGGCTCAGATGGTGTCGGCGAGCACGTCCCGGACGACGGCGGGGTCTTCGAGGAGTTTGTGGTTGGTGTAGCTCCCCTCGGCGCTCCCGCCGCTGTGTCGCGACTGCTCGATGATGTCGAGGAACGCGTGTTCCTTGAGCAGGTCGCGCACACGCCGCAGCGAGAGCATGTCCGAACTCTCCTGTCGGCAGATCTCCTTGTAGACGTCGTATATCTCCGTCGTTCGGAAGCCGTCCTGGTTGGTCTCGTTCAGCGAGAGGACGGTCAGGGCCTGGAGGACGTATCTGGAGTGGGGCGTCGAGCCGCGGATGAGCTCGCGGAAACGGTCCGTCTCCGCGCGTTCGCGAGCGTCGACGACGAACTCCTCGGTGACGCGGTCGGCGCCGCGGGACTGGGCGATCTCGCCGGCGTAGCGGAGGATATCGATCGCCTGGCGCGCGTCGCCGTGTTCCCGGGCCGCCAGCGCCGACGCCTTCGGGATGACGCCGTCTTCGAGGACGCCGTCGCGGAAGGCGTCTTTCCGCGCTTCCATGATGTGGTTCAGCTGCGTCCCGTCGTACGGCGGGAAGACGAACTCCCGCTCGCAGAGGCTAGATTTGACCCGCTCGTTGAGCTGCTCTTCTTTGTACTTGATCTTGTTGCTGATGCCGATGACCCCGATCTTGCAGGAGTCGATCTTGCCGGCTTCGCCCGCCCGGGAGAGCTGCATCAGGATGTCGTCGTCTTCGAGCTTGTCGATCTCGTCGAGGATGACGAGGACGACGTCGTAGCAGTCGTCGAGGATCGCCCACAGCCGCTTGTAGTACGTCGACGTCGCGATGCCCTTGTCGGGGATCTTGATACCCGTCCGGTCGGGGTCGTTCAGCGACGCGGCGATGGTCTGGACGGCCTGCGTCTCCGTCGAGTCCTGGGCGCAGTCGACGTACGCGAACGTCGCGGCGACCGATTCGTCGGTGGCCGTCGAGACGAGTCGCCGCGAGACGTGTTTCGCACAGAGGGACTTCCCGGTCCCCGTCTTCCCGTAGATGAGGACGTTACTCGGGCTCTGACCGAAGATCGCCGGGTTGACCGCGTTCGCGAGATTCTGTATCTCCTCGTCGCGACCGACGATCCGTCCCTCGTCCGGGAGGTGGTTGATCTCCAGCAGCTCCTTCTGGACGAAGATCGGGTCTTCGCGGATAAACAGATCGTCGGAGTTTGACATGCGATGGTGACACCACGTTTCCGGTGAAATCACTTTATTCTTTCCTAGCTCCCGAGATTATCGAACGGTGGGGTGAACGGGGTGGGGAGACACACACACCACGTTTCCGGTGAAACGGGGAAATCGGGGGGAAGGGGTTCCAGATGAAACGGAGGTTTGTGGGGCGGACGGGGATTGGGAGGGGGGATCAGCCGACCGAACCGATGCCCGTCGAGAGTGAGATAACGAGTGACACAACGGGAGGAGCAGCGGCGGTGTGAGTCCCAGATCGGATGTGCCCATCGGGACCGTCGCGTTACCGCTAAACGTCGGTTCTCGCGACGAGAAAATGGCGATAGAATATACCTATCCCGCAAATACGGAGATATTCGTGACTACGAGTGAGACTGGAAATTCACCGGAAACGTGGTGTGTCACTCCGACTCGTCCCGACGGCTCTCGGGGGGCGATGCGTTCCGAAGACGGGAACAGTATCCGCCGAATAGACAGGGAAGTGAGCGAGTTCACCAACGGAGACGGGAGGTGAAGTGGATCTGGGACCGACTTGCTTCAGTCCATTCGAGTGGGATGGTCACATACACCACGATATTCCCTGCGACACTGTCGATCACTTAAAGAAGTATATAAAGGTATTAAAAAGAGGTCTAGCTATCTATCTAGTAGTGTAGTAGTAGAAGACGATGAGTTATAGAGCAGTCGTTGAATAGATGATTCATCACTCTTGAGACCGTGTCTTGATTTGACCAGCTATGTTTCCAACCTAGCGACCTAGAACGAACCGTTCAACGTTCGTTTCGAGTCTACTAGCTAGATCTCACTCGCTGCCACATATATTAATTAAATCTTTCTTTATCTATAGTTAGTAGTAGTGTAGAGGAGGTGTTACCCCATGATACCCACAGCGGATTCAGAAAGATGTGGCACTTAAGTTAGATCGGCCGATCTCGTGGTTTTGCGGATCCGGCAATATTGCGTCTCATTCTCACCCCCACCACCCTCTTACCCCCGTTTCACCGGAAACGTGGTGTGTGTGTCTCGGTCGACTCTCACCTCCCGTCTTTTCCCCATCGTATCCCCGTACCAGTCAGATCGATTATCTGAAGTTGCGACGATGCAACCAGACCCGCTGTCTGCGGGAGTTCGTCTGCCTCGACCGGTCGCTCCTTTTCCTCCAGCAGTTCGTCGACGGACTGTTGGACAATCCGAAGCGTTTCGACGTCTTGTTTCGCGAGCCCCTTCCGGAGGTACCTCGGAAGCGTCGCCACTCCCGTCGGCCGGTCGGGATTGACCTCGGACACGGACTCGACCTCGGATTCAGTCTCGGACTCGCCAGTTCCTCCGGCCCCGCCGGTCCGCTCTCGTGTCACAGACCGCTCGGAAGACCGAACGCTTGGTACAGGAGAGACGGCGAGAACGGTTCGAGCCGGTCGTCTCCCTCGCGATGGCGCGGAGTAAGACCACGTTTCCGGGCTGGAACGGCGTGGAGAACGGAGTAACAGCCGTATAGACGGGACAACTATCGGTCGTCTATATGTGATCTGTCGGGCAAACGACGGACGGGTTCACGCCCGGTGTCTATCATGTCACAGCAACTCGGATCGACGAGCCAGGGGAATCAGATGAGCCAACAGCCCGCGATGCAGTCCGGCGGAACGCTGCCGCAACAGACACGGAGCGCGCTCCACGAGGTCGCACACGCGGTTCAGGTCTGCGGCTGGTGTGCAGACCAGTGCATCCAGACGGCGGACCCGAACATGATCGAGTGCATCCGACTGTGCGAGGACGTCGTCGAACTCGGGGAGACGGTCCTCGCGACGGCGCCGCGGTCCTCGCGCTACACGGCACAGATCGTCCAGGCGTTCCAGCAGGCCGCCCAGGAGTGCGCGCAGGAGTGCGGTCACCACCAGGCGTCCCACTGTCAGGAGTGTGCGAGCGTCCTCCCGCAGACCATCTCAGCGACCCAGCAGCTGGCGACCCAGGGCCAGCAGGTAGGCGGCCAACAGATGGGCGGTCAGCAGATGGGGACCATGGGCGGCGCGCAGCAGACCTGGTAGGGGCTCGCGGACGACGCCGACCTCGAATCTGACGACTGCTCGCGACAGTTTCGTTCTCACAATTCTTTCCGAGACGCGGTCGGGAGTGGCGACGCTCGCGAACGACGAACGGAACCGTCTGCTCGAATGTCGGGCGCTTGCCCACTCACACCGCGAGTCAGTTACTCGCGGGCTGTCGTTCGGGTCCCGACCCAGGCTCCGAGCGTGATCCCGTAGAGGACGTGTCCGACGTGGAACGCGACGCGGTCGTCGGGGTCGACGCCGAGGAGTCTCCCGAGGACGACCCGTTCGCCGACTGCGGAGAGGACGAGGCCGTAGAGCAGTCCGGCGACGGTCGTCGGGACCTCTCCAGCGTCGGTCGGCGGGCCGGGCGGGCGGTCCCGCCCCGGGTCGCCGCGGGCGACCGATTCGCGGCCGGCGAGCAGCGCGGCGAACGCCGCGCCGGCGCCGGCGCCGTACGCGAAGTGGAGGGCGAGCGCGGGAACGGGGTAGTCTTCGGGTTCGCCGCCGCCGACAAACTGCGCCCAGAACTCGGCGGTCGGCGGTAGCGAGCGGCTCACCGGGAGTCGATAGACGGTCATCACGAGCGTCGCGAGGAGGCCACCTTCGAGTCCGCGGCGGGTCCGTCCCACGAGTGCGGTGCTCCCGCTGGAGACAGACCGGTCGCCGTGGGCGCCGCTCTCACGTCGTTCCGAAATTGCTCGGCTCACGGTCGATCCGTCGCGTCCTCGGTCCCTAAGTGCTCGGTACGCAGTGTCCGGGACCGGCAGGGGGATCGTCGGCCACGGGCGGTGAACTCGACCGGAGACGGGGAGTGGTTGGAATCCGGTATCCGTCCACCGGCAACTGGAAGCTGCCAGTCCGCCGCCGGGTAGGGGAGGCGAGCCTGCGATCCGGGGCGGCGGAGGTGGCCCCGGTCGGCGGAACAGTCGCGGGGTCGAACGGGTAGGGGCCGACGAGCGAACAGACGTACCGTTTTCGGCTGTTCAGCGTCTAGGGGTGCCTTTCTCGGTAGCGTCCCGTTGGACGGAGTCGGCAATATAAACGTCTCCAGACCCAATCGAAACCTGGCGATACCCATGAGCGAGAGCGACGCATACGACCAGGACGAGTACCGCGAGGACGACTACGACGAACGCGAGGTAGACACGAACCCGACGGAGAGCGGGAAGTGGATCTCGCTCCTCGTCGCGCTGCTCGGGCTGTGGATGCTCGCGCAGTCGTTCCTCCTTGACCCGATCGCGGGGAACTTCTGGAGTGACATCATCGTCGGCGCTGCGCTGGTCGTCCTCGGCGGCTACAACTACTACCGCCGCGCGAACGAACAGCTCGGCAGCGTCGGCGTCGGCGCGTTCGTCGCACTGCTCGGGCTCTGGCTGATCGCGACGCCGTTCATCCTCGGCTCGACGGAGGGGACGGCCGCGGTCGAGACGGACATCGAGTTCTGGAACGACATCATCGTCGGTCTGCTCACGTTCCTCCTCGGCGCCTACAGCGCCTACGAGGCGCGCGACACCGACGTCGCGACGCCGGCGGCGCGGACCTGACCGGGCCGTCGATCGGGAAGTGACCCGAGCGATATTTTTCGCAGTTCAGCGGTCCACGGGATACTCCACGTCGACAGCGTCGAGGTCGTCGACCGCCGGCGTGTCGAGGACGGTCCCGTCGACGTCGAACCGCGAGCCGTGACAGGGGCAGTCCCACGATTCCTCGCCGTCGTTCCAGGAGACGAGACAGCCCATGTGCGGGCAGACCGCCGAGACGGCGTGGACCTCCCCGTCTTCGTCGCGATAGGCCGCGACGGGGTCGTCGCGCTCGTCGGCGACGGTCGCCTCGCCGGGCGCCAGCCCCGACAGGTCGAGGTCGGGACGGGACTGGACGTACCCTTCGAACAGGTGCTTCATCGCGTGTTTGTTGTGCGAGAGCAGGCCGGACTTCGACGCGCCGAAGTCGAAGCGCGTCGGGTCGTAGACGTCCGCCCACGGGTTCTCGCGGTCGCGGACGAGGTCGGCGAGGAGGAGGCCCGCGGCGGTGCCGTTGGTCATCCCCCACCCGCCGAAGCCCGTCGCGACGTAGACGTTGCTGACCTGCGGGGCGGCCCGCCCGACGAACGGGACCCGGTCGACTGACGTGAAGTCCTGGGTGGCCCAGCGGTATTCGATACGCTCGACGTCGAACAGGTCGCGGGCGCGGCGTTCGAGCGTCCGGTAGCGGTCGGTGGTGCTCCCGCCGTGGCCGGTCCGGTGGTTCTGGCCGCCGATCAGGACGAGCGAGTCGTCGCCGGCGTGCGGTCGCACGGAGAAGTACGGCTCGTCGGGGTCGTAGTACAGCCCCTCGGGCGACTCACCGGCGAGCCGGGCGGCGACGACGTACGACCGCTTCGGGGAGAGCCGGGAGAAGTAGAGCGCGTCGTCCTCGACGGGGAAGTGCGACGCGACGACGACCGAGTCGGCGACGACGTCGCCCCGGTCGGTCTCGACCCGACAGGGCTCGCCGTCGTCGACGTCCCTGACGGTCGTCCGCTCGAAGATCCCGCCGCCGTTCCCAGCGCCGTCGTCCGCATCGTTGCCGTCGTCCGAACCACCGCCGCCGTCCGTACCGTCGCCGTTCTCACCGTCGCCGCTGGCGCTCCCGGTTCCGTCGCCCTGAGCTGCCACCGCCTCGGCGAGCGCGAGCAGGTACTCGCGGGGATGGAAGTACGCCTGGTCGTCGAACCTGACGGCGCCGCGGCAGTCGACGGGCAGGTCGACGTCCTCGACGAAGGTGGCGGGGAGGCCCAGGCGGCGGGCGGCGTCGACCTCCGCGCGGACCTCCGGTCGGCGTTCCGTCGACGTGACGTAGGTGTACGCCGGCGCACGACCGAACTGGCAGTCGACGTCGAGCGCGTCGACGGTCTCGGCGACGTGTTCGATGGCGGTCTGGTTGGCGTCGGCGTACTGGTGGGCGCGCTCCTCGCCGAAGTGATCGATCAGGTGGTCGTAGACGAGGCCGTGGAGGGAGGTCACCTTGGCGGTGGTGCGGCCGGTCGTCCCGTCGAGGATCCGGTCGCGTTCGAGCACGGCGACCGAGTGGCCGGCCTCGACGAGTTCGTAGGCGGTCGTGACGCCGGCGATGCCGCCGCCGACGACGGCGGTGTCGACGCGCAGGTCGCCGTCGAGGGGGCCGTAGTCCGTCCGCTCGGACGTGTCCATCCAGATCGAGCCGTGGCGGCCGGCGAGGTCGTCGCTCCCGGTCGCGCGAGCCGCGTCGTCTGAGGGTGTCATGTGCTCGGGCCTCCGAAGGAGTGAGACAGTCGCCCGGAGGGCGGTTGAAAGTTCGCCCGGAACGTGCGCGGGTGGGGCGGGAACGTTCCGGGATGGGGTGCTGGGCGGCTCCGCCGGGCGAGGCGGTGACGCGCCCTTCCTTTGCCGGCCGAGCGCTTACCGACGAGTCGGTCGAACTGTCGCGGTATGAGCCAGCACGGCAAGACGACGAGCGAGGAGGTCGACGACCGCCAGCTGGAACTGGCCCGCGCGGAGGGAGAGGCCTACCAGCGGTCGCTGCGCTACATGATCGAGGAGGTCGCCCACACCGGCGACATGACCGAAGTCGACGACTACGTCGTCGGGTTCGCCCAGGAGGAAGCCGAGGGGCTCTACGAGCTCACCGGCGAGGGGGAGTTCGCGTGGCGCGAGCCGGGCGACGAGAACTGCCACATCGAGGTCGCGGTCGCGGACGTGGACGACGGGCGGTTCGTGCCGGGCGCGGAGGTGAGCGTCCGGATCGCCGACGGCGACGGCGAGGAGGTGGAGGCCGCGACGCTGCCGCTGCTGTGGCACCCTGGACTGTACCACTACGGGGCGAACGTGCGGCTGCCCGGCGACGGCGCGTACACGCTGGAAGTCCGCGTGGAACCGCCGACGTTCCACCGCCACGACGAGGAGAACGGCGACCGGTACGGCGAGCCCGTGACCGTCACCTTCGAGGACGTCGACCTGCAGACCAGTCAGTCCTGAGAGACGGAGTGCACGCCGGTCCGACCGGGACGGGAAACGGGGCCACCCCGGTCGAGACGGAGTCAGCCCAGCCGGGAGGGGCAACGGGGTCAGCCCGACCGGCGCGGGCAGCGCGCCGCGGATCGCCGCGAGAACCGGGCACCCCATCGCGAACCACCCACGAGAATATACGTCTTGCGGCCGTTGTACCGACATGTCCCAGTCAGGGACTGGCGCGGTCGGGAGGGGTGAGTCTCGGCGATGAGCCTCGCGACTCGCCGGCCGGTCAGTCGCGCCGCGTCGTTCACGCGCGGCCTCGTCTCGGTGTACCGGCAACGAGACGTCCCGTTCATGGCCGGGAGTGTCGCGTACGCCGCGTTCGTGTCGCTCATCCCGCTGGCGGCGCTCCTGGTCGTCGTCGCGTCGGTCCTCGGCGGCGAGCCGCTCAGCCGGGCTGTCGTCGACCTGACGTCGGCGTACCTCACCCCGACGTCGCAGGGGGTCGTCGCGCAGTCGCTCGAACAGGCGGGAGAGAGCGTCCGGCTGTCGCTCGTCGGCCTCGTCGCGCTCCTGTGGACGGTGCTGAAGGTGTTCCGGTCGCTCGATATCGCTTTCTCCACTCTCTACGACACCGAGACCAACGACGGGCTCGTAGACCGGCTCACCGACGGCGTCGTCGTCCTCGGGGCGATGTCGCTGGCGGTCCTGACGATGGTCGCGGTCGGGGCGATCGCCGCCATCGCGCCGTCGCTCTCGACTGGTGTCCAAACGGGGGCCCCAGTGATACGGGCCGTCGGGCTCGTCGCGCTCGTCGTCGGGCTGACCGTCGCGTTCCTGCCGATGTACTACGTCTACCCGGACGTGGCGATGACGGTCGAGCGGGCGCTCCCGGGGGCGGTCGTCGCGGCGGTCGGCTGGGCGCTGCTGCAGGCGCTGTTCCAGGTGTACGTCTCCATGACCGCGACGAACGAGCTCTACGGCGTCATCGGTGGCGTCGTCCTCTTCATCACGTGGCTGTACTTCGGGGCCGTCGTCGTCCTGCTGGGCGCCGCGACGAACGTCGTGCTCTCGGGCCGACACCGCTCGCCCGGGTACGGGTCTTCCGGGTGACACCATGGGGAGCGCAGACAGATACGCGTTCGTCCGGCGGTACGCGTCCATCGCCGCCGGACCGTTCGTGGCCGCGTACCACCGGATCTCGAACAGCCGCCTCGCCTCGTGGCTGCTGTACACCGGCCAGCGGCCGATGGTCACGCTCGCGCTCCTGTGCGGGGTGTTCGCCACCTTCCTCGCGCTCGCGCTGTTGCGCCCGGTCGACATGCAGCAACTGCTCTCGGACACGAACACGCTCCAGACGCTGTTCACGACGCTGCTGAGCGGTGCGATCCTCATCGTCTCGGTCGTCTCCTCGATCAGCTCGATCGTCCTCTCGCAGGAGATAACCGACATCGAGACGGAGCAGTCGCGGATCGACGCCTCGATCGAGTTCCGCAAGCGCGCCGAGAACCTGGCGGAAGTCGAGGGGAGCCCGGGCCAGCCCGCGGCGTTCCTGGAGGTCATTCTCTACTCGATCTACCGGGAGACGCGGGCGTTGCAGCGGGCGACCGAGGAGTGCGACGACGAGGAGTTCAGGGAGCAGGTCGACGCGCTGGCCGAGGAGATCGTCGACGAGGCGAGGGGCGCGGCAGAGACGCTCGACGGCGCCCGATTCGGGACGTTCAACGTCCTCTCGGCGGGGCTACACTACGACTACTCCTGGCAACTCAACACCGCTCGGCGGATCCGCAACCGCTACGAGAGCGAGATCGGCGAGGAGACGGCCGACGCCCTGCAGGCGCTCAT
Organism: Halosimplex rarum; assembly: GCF_047715405.1. Classification (NCBI taxonomy): domain Archaea; kingdom Methanobacteriati; phylum Methanobacteriota; class Halobacteria; order Halobacteriales; family Haloarculaceae; genus Halosimplex; species Halosimplex rarum. The sequence continues at coordinate 70,387 of NZ_CP180414.1, read as the reverse complement.
CGACACGCTGAAATTCTTCGCCACCGGCCGTGAGTACTTCCAGTCGCTGTACTACAAGCGGGAGGTCGCCCGGCTGTCGAGCAACCTGCTGATCGTCTCGCTTCCGGTGATCGTCTTCATCTCGTACCTGCTCCTCGCGTTCGACTCCAACATCATCCCGATCTTCCGGATCGGCCCGCTCTCCTCGCTCCCGGTGTTCGTCCTGCTGGCGTACACGATCTCCCTCGCGCCCTACGTGGTCCTGACGGCGTACGTCATCAGGGTCGCCGCGATCACGCTCCGGACGCTCGCCGCGGGGCCGTTCCTGGTGCGCCAGCCCGACCACGACGACATCGTCGAACTCCAGGTCGACATCGACCCCGACTCGTGGGACGAGCAGGCCGAATCGGAGGCAGAAGGACGGGAGGACGAAAGCGGCGAGCGCGCGGAGGATCGAGACCAGGAGGCGGCCGGTGAGACGGGTGACGCGGAGGGGGACCGACCGGCGGCGGAGGACTGAGCGGCGGGGCCGACGGCGATTCGCGCGCCCGGACGGTCACGCTCGGCCGTCCAAATTCTGCCGCTGGCGCGGGCTGACACGCGCTCACACGCCAAAAGTTCCTTTCGTGGCCGGCCCCAATACGTGCCATGGCAGTGTACGACATCGCCCTGCTAGTGGTGAGCCTCGCCATCCTCGGCGCCGTGGTGTTGCCGCGAGTTCTCGCGGACAAGCCGATGTCGTTCCCGCTCATCTACGTCATCGGGGGGATGGCGCTGTTCTCGCTGCCGCTTGGCGTGCCGGCGCCGGACCCGGTGGAGTCGCCGGTGATCGCGGAACACCTGACGGAGATGGTCGTGATCATCGCGCTGATGGGCGCGGGACTGAAACTCGACAGGCCGTTCGACTGGCGGGCCTGGGCGCCAGCCTGGCGCCTGCTCGGGGTGACGATGCCGCTGACGATCATCGCCGTGGCGGGGCTCGGGTGGTTCTTTCTCGACTTGCACCCGGCGACAGCGGTCCTGTTGGGCGCGGTCGTCGCCCCGACCGACCCGGTGCTGGCCTCGACCGTCGAGGCGACGCCGCCGACGGCCGAGACCGACGCCGAGGTCGACCCGGACGACCAGGAGGGGGAGATCCGGTTCGCGCTCACGGCGGAGGCAGGCCTCAACGACGGTCTCGCCTTCCCGTTCACCTACCTCGCGATCGTGATGGCCGGGGTGAGTCTCCAGGCGACCGAGTCCGCGGGGTCGGCCGAGGCCGCGCTCGGGTCGCTGATGCCCTGGATCGCCGAGTGGTTCGGCTTCTACGTCGTCTACAAGATCGCGGTCGGGATCGTCGGCGGCGTCGTCGTCGGCTACCTCATCGCGCGGTTCATCTTCGGCCGTCCCTCCAGCACCGACCTCGCGCGGGTCATGGAGGGCGCCGAAGCGCTGGCGGCGACGCTGCTCGCCTACGGGGCGACGGAACTCGTCTCCGGCTACGGCTTCATCGCGGTCTTCGTCGCCGCGCTCGTCCTCAGACACTACGAGTGGGAACACGAGTACTACCAGAAGCTCCACGACTTCGCCGTGCTGGTCGAGCGCCTCCTGATGGCGGCCGTGCTCGTGCTGTTCGGCGGTACCATCGTCGGCGGTATCCTCGACCCGCTCACGGTGACTCACGTCGTCGTCGGCCTCGCGACCATCCTCCTCGTCAGACCGCTGGCGGGCCTGATCGGCCAGATCGGGTCCGACTCGCTCTGGCAGGAGCAGCTCATCATCGCCAGCTACGGCGTCCGCGGCATCGGTTCGTTCTACTACCTCGCCTACGCCCTGAACACGGCCTCGTTCCAGGAGATCGAACTCGTGATCGCCGCCGGCGAGCTGTGGGCGTTCCTGGCGTTCGTCGTCATCGCTTCGCTCACGATCCACGGTATCTCGGCAGCGCCCGTGATGAACTCCATCGACAAGTGGCGCACCGAACACAAGGACGACTTCACCGCGCCGGTGGAGGACTGACGCGGCGGCCGAGCGCTGACTCGCGGTCTCGCGGGGCCACCGACTCGCGGTCGCTTGCGAGGGCTTGCCGTGGTACCACCCGCGCCGCCTCCGAAGGAGGGCTACCGATGACTGCAGTCAAAATCGTCAAAGTGCTGGGTACGTCCGAGGAGTCGTGGAACGACGCCGCCGACGAGGCCGTCGCGCAGGCGAGCGAGACGATCGACGACATCCGCGGCGTCGAGGTCGAGGACTGGACCGCGAACGTCGAGGACGGCCGGGTGACCGAGTACCGAGCGACGGTCGAAGTGGCGTTCCCGGTCCACGCGGACCAGCGCGGCTCGCAGTGACCGCGAACCGAGTACCGCCCGTCTCTCCCGACGAGACAGATGAACGCGACAGTCACCGCTGACGGAGCGAGTCCCCCATGAACACGGACACGGAACTGAGCGAGGCAGAGGCGACCGAGGCGACGGCGCAACCGAGCGAGATCGAGGCGATCATCGGCGACCGCCTCATCGGACGGGACGACCACGTCAACGCCCCGGGGTTCGTCGTCTCGCCGGGCGACGTCCGGTCGGTCCTGTTCGACCTGCGCGACGAGGCCGGCTTCGACCACCTCAGTTGCCTCACCGCCCAGGAGTATCACGACCGCTACGAGTCGATCTACCACCTCACGAGCTACGACGAGCGGACGCGGGAGGTCGACGTCGTCGTCCCGATGCCGAAGGACGACCCCATCAACGAGTCGGCGGCGCCCGTCTACAGCACCGCCGGCTGGCACGAGCGCGAAGCCTACGACCTCGTGGGCATCGAGTACGAGGGTCACCCCGACCTCCGCCGGATCCTCCTCCCCGAGACCTGGCAGGGTCACCCGCTCTCGCTGGACTACGACCAGACCGAGCCGCAGATCGTCCCGTTCAAAGCGAACCAGCCGCTGCAGTCGGCGACGAGTTCGCCCGAGGGGACCGACGAACCCGGGGAGACCGACCCCGGGACGATGTTCATCAACATCGGCCCGCACCACCCGGCGACCCACGGCGTGCTCCACCTCAAGACGGTGCTCGACGGCGAGCAGGTCGACGAGGTCGACCCGGACATCGGCTACCTGCACCGCTGCGAGGAGCAGATGTGCCAGCAGGGCACCTACCGCCACAAGATCATTCCCTACTCCGACCGGTGGGACTACACGGCGAACATGCCCAACGAGTGGGCGGTCGCCCGCGCCATCGAGGGGCTGGCGGACATCGAGGTGCCCGACTACGCGCAGGTCCTGCGGACGATGGCGACGGAACTGGGCCGGATGTACGGCCACTTCCTCGCCGTCGCGACGTTCTCGCTGGACGTCAACGGCGACTTCACCGCCGCCTTCCAGTACGGGTTCCGCGACCGCGAGTACGTCCAGAACATCCTCGAGGACCTGACCGGCCAGCGGATGATGTTCTACTACTTCCGGGTCGGCGGCGTGGCGTGGGACGTCCCCACGCCGCGCGAGGAGTGGTTCGACAAGGTCCGCGGGTTCCTCGACGACCTGCCCGAGCGGGTCGGCGAGTACCACGACCTGCTCACGAACAACGAGCTGTTCCAGATGCGCTGCGTCGACACCGGCGTCCTCCTCCCCGAGGTCGCCAAGTCCTACGGCGCGACCGGCCCGGTCGCCCGCGGGTCGGGCATCGACTACGACCTGCGCCGGGACGACCCCTACGGCTACTACCACGAACTCGACTGGGACGTGGCCGTCCAGGACGGCTGTGACAACTACGCGCGCGTCCTCGTCCGCCTGCAGGAAGTCGAGGAGTCGGCCCGCATCGTCTCGCAGTGTCTCGACCTCCTGGAGGACTGGCCCGAGGACGAGCGCGACATCCAGGCGAACGTGCCCCGCACGCTCCGCCCGGACCCCGACACCGAGATCTACCGCGCCGTCGAGTCGGCGAAGGGCGAGATGGGCGTCTACATCCGCAGCGACGGCACCGATTCGCCCGCCCGGTTCAAGATCCGCAGCCCCTGCTTCCACAACCTCTCGACGCTGCCGGAGATGGCCGAGGGCGAACTCGTGCCCGACCTGGTCGCGGCGGTCGGCAGCCTGGACATCGTCCTCGGCAGCGTCGACCGCTGACCTAGCCTCCCGATACCCCCGACAGGCCGAGCTTAACAACGGTATCACTGTTAGGCAAACGCGTGGCCGCCGTTCGCGTCCGGCCGTTCCGGTCGCCGGCGCCGGCGAGACGGGGCGTCGCTCGAACTGCCCGTCAGCGGCGCGAAAAAACGTGATTACCGGGGGTGGGAGAAATGGGAACGTCGAAACAGTGGCGCTGAGCGGCTCTCGCCGGCCGGAGCGGACCCCCCGTTAGGAGAGCCGGATCTCGTCGTCGGTGATGACGCCGATCTCGTCGGCGGGAAGCGGGTAGTCGTCCTTGTCGGCGCTACTCCAGCCCATCTTCGACGACACCTTGTCGGTGATCCCGGGGTCCGGGTCGACGTAGGCGGTCCCGCCGCGGACCTCGGAGACGACGCCGATCTTCTCGCCGTGTTCGTCGACGATGGGTTTCCCCTGGTCGTCGTCGGAGACGGTCGTTCGGTCGGCCATCGTCACCGACCCCCCGAACTGTAGTGGTCGCTCTCCTGCTCGTGCTCGCCACCGCTCCGGTGCTCCTGGTAGAGGCTCTGCTGGTGCTGCTGGCCCCCCTGTTGCTGATGCTGTTGGCCACCGTGCTGCTGGTGGCGCTGCTGCCCGTGCTGTCCCTGCTGGCCCTGCTGTTGCTGGCTTCGGTGTTGCTGACCCTGCTGTGCCTGATTTCCGTGTTGCCCGGCCTGCCGGCCGTGACCGAACTGGCCCTGCTGGTTCTGGCCGCGCTGATACAGCTGGCCTTCCTGCTGGCCCCGCTGCTGGCGCTGGTGTTGCTGTCCGCCGTGCTGTGTGCCCTGCTGTTGGTGGCGCTGCTGCCCGTGCTGTGTGCCCTGCTGCTGGTGGCGCTGCTGCCCGTGCTGTGTGCCCTGCTGCTGGTGGCCTTGCTGGTGTTGCTGTCCGCCGTGCTGCTGACTCTGCTGGTGCTGCTGTCGGCGCTGTTGCTGGTGACCCGGCTGCTGACCCTGTTGTCCGACCTGGTGCTGGCGGCTCCGCTCGCCGAACTCGCCGGATCCGCGCTCCCGCTGGTTCCCGTAGTCCTGCTGTGTGCCGTACGGTCCCTGATCGTAGGACTGCTGTCCGTACTGCCGGCCCTGCTGCTGGTGGCCCTGCTGGCCCTGCTGGTGCTGCTGGTGTCGCCCCTGTCCGCCCGACCGGTGCTGTCCGAACTGGCTCTGCCGGCCCTGGTGCTGCTGCCCGTGCTGCATGCCCTGCTGATGGCGGCCCTGCTGGTCACCGAACTGATGCTGTTGACTCTGCTGGTGGTGTCCCTGCTGCCCGTGCTGGTCCTGCTGTCCCTGCTGTCCCTGCTGGACGTGCTGGCCCTGCTGGCCCTGTTGCTGGTGACCCTGCTGGACGTGCTGGCCCTGCTGGTCGTGTCGCTGGTTGCGGTTCGACTGTCGCTGCTGGTCGCTGTGGTTTGAACTGTGTCGGTCCATAGTAGTGATCGGTGGGTGATCGCACCGCTCGTCGCTCGGCGGTGGTCGGTCTGCCCAGTTTCGACAAGGCCGTACCGGGGCATAGTTACACGTCGCTTAGCGATCGCCGGGGATAGCGCCGGATTCCCGGACCGATCTAACGAGAGGATACTCGCCGCCGTCGTGCGTTCAGTGGCTCGATCGACGCCGGAATCGCTCGTTACCGGGTTCTCGAACGTCGAAGAATGTCGCTGGCGGTCCGAACGGGCTCGTCGAAGCCGCGCCCCTCACGCGGCCGAGTCCTCGGCGAGCTGCACGGTCCCGGAGTCGGGGTCGAAGTCGATCACGCCGTAGTCGTCGAGCATCGGCAGCTGTCCGTGGTAGAACCAGGTCTGGACGCGTCGCTCGACGTCGGTCGAGACCTCGTCCGGCGGGCTGTCGGTGAGCTGAGAGACGACGTAGGTCGCGACCTCGGAGACGGAGGCCGGCTCGCCGGTGTCCCGGAGGTACTTCAGCAGGTAGCGGCAGTGCGGGTCGTCGAGCACGTCCGCGAGCCGTTCGCCGTGGTCGCTCGAGTCCGCTGCACGCTCCTCTTTGACCGCTGGATTGTCAACCCCGTGAGTCATGATTGGCACGTTTCGGCGCTACCCACATCAGGACGGTGCCTAAAGGAATAGACTGGGCCCTGAGGACGACGATCTACGAACGGCCGATACAGGCTCTCTAGGGGCCGGTATCGACCGTCCTGACACCTTTCCCGCTGGGTCCCGTACGTGGCGGCATGGACCGGAGGCTAGCCGAGGCGCGAGACGCGATCGATTCCGCCCGCGAGATCACCGACGATCCGACCGCGGAGGAACAGCTCGCCTCGATCCGCGAGGCGCTGGAGACGCTCGACGAGGACCCGGTCGACGAGGCCGCGATGGGCGACCGACTCGAGGAGATGGAACGACAGTTCACGACGCTGGGGGACGACCTCGCGGAGCTGCCGACGTCGCACCTGGAGACCGCCCGCGACCACCTCGACGCCTACCGCCGGGAGCGCGCACCGGAGTGGGAGGCCGACCGCGACTGAAGGCCCGGAGCGGTCGGCGCGCCAGGAACACGCTCGGCGCGCCGTCTGGACGTGGTGCCACGCACGAGAGCACTGCGGCACCGCGCGACGGTCACGCGACGAGGAGCACCGCGGTGTAGACGGCGACGCCGGCGGTGAACGACCAGAACTTGCCCTCTCGGTCGGCGGGCACCTCCTCGCGGACGACGCTCAGCATGATCCCGCCGGCGAGGAAGGCGAAGAGGAGGCCGAGCGTCGCCCGGTCGAGTTCGGTGACCGAGCCCACGCCGGCGCCGACGAGGACGGCCACCGCGAGCGCCCAGCGGCCGGTCCGGTGGTAGGCCTCCTCGTGTCGGTCTTCCAGCGACACGTCGTTCAACAGGAAGTGCAGCCCGAGCGCGAGCGCGAACAGCAGCAGGTTACTGACGCCGGGCGCCTCCTGATGGAAGAGCAGGTAGCCGACGATCGCGTTGTAGGCCGCGTAGGACCCGACGTGAACGCGGAAGATCCCGGGACTCGGCCTGTCGTCCAGCGACTGCTCGGCGGACTGGTGGGCCAGCTGTTCGAGCCCGTAGTAGGTGATGAAGCCGAGCATCGTCACGAGATACACCTCCTTCTCGGTCGGGAGGGCGATCAGCGCGTGTTCGTTCATCGGCTTCCGGAAGTCGTCGATCTCCGGGAGCACGTGGACGAACACGTATGCGACCGAGACGCCGCCCGCGAACGAGAGGAACCGGCCCCGCGAGAGCCGGGCCAGGAACAGTTCGCTGCGGGCGAGGAGGTGGGTCGACGCGAGCGCGACTGCGAGAACCGCCGGGAGGACGCGTTCCGCGAGAACTGCCGACGACGGGTCCATCGGGTGGAATCACCCGCCGGCCGCCACTCGTCCGCTCGCGAGCGGGGTCACGGTGGCCCCGCTCGTCGTGGAGACCCCGTCACGGTCGGGAGTCAGTCGTCGTCTGCACCGTCCTCGGTCGAGCGGTCGGACCCGCCGTCGGTGACGCGGTCCGACCCGCCGTCGGTAGCGGTCGCACCGCTGGGCTCGGGCGTCGCCGACCTGGCCGATCCCATCCAGCGTTCGATGTTCTCGGCGACGTAGGAGTGGCCGCCCCAGCCGAGCGCGATGCCGGCGCCGATGGCGACGGCGGCCGCGAGCCCCCACGCGAAGGCCTCGGCGAACGTGTAGAGGATGCTGACGTCGATTCCCATCGTGTCCAGGCCGATGACGATGGCGGTGAAGTACAGGAACATGCGTGTTCCCGTGGCGAACCACGACGTGTAGGCCGTCTCCGTGGCTGCCCGCGTCTTCATGATCGCGTCGCCGATGAAGTCGGCGACGACGAAGCCGACGACGATCACCAGCAGGCCGGCGATGAACGCCGGCAGGTACGAGACGGCCGTCCCGACCCACTCCGAGAGCAACTCGATCGCGAGGACGTTCGCGGCCGCCAGGACCGCCAAGGCGATGACGAACCACTTGGCCAGCTTGCCGAACGTGGCCGAGACGGCTCCTTCGGACCCGCCCATGACTCGCCCGAGCGGGGTGTCCATCGTCATCCGATCGAGTTCGATCGCGTCCGTCAGCCGCTGGACGGCCTTCCCGAGCGCGATGCCGACCAGCCAGCCGACGAGCAGGATGATGAGCGCACCGACCAGCCGCGGCAGGAACGCGACGATGTCGCCGATCGTCTGTTGGATGGTGTCCGATACATCTGTCTGCAGGATCGTCGATGTGTACTGTGTCTTCATGGCTGACAGCAGTTCGCATACGGGTCCTCGCGCGGAAAGCCGAGAGGTTGCGCACGCAACCCTCGCAGGTAAAACGGGGACAACTCTCGGGTATGCCGACGATACCGGACCGAGCGCGACTGAACTGACTGTGTTCTTTTGAGTCGTCACCCCGAACGTCCGTGTGATGTCGGGAGAACGAGACACACGGCGAGAGAGCCAGATCACGACAGACACGGATACGATCAGGAACTGGGGGGAGACACACGAGGCCGTCCCCGTCCGATACGAGGAGGGAGGTGAGACGCGGATGGCGTTCGTCCGCGAGTCGGACCTCGAAGAGCACCACGAGCAGCTCGACTGGACCGATTTCGAGACCGGCATGGACGAACACGAGATGGTCGCCGTCCGTCACGACGACACGGACGAAATGGAGATAGTCGACCGGAACGAGGTGGTCGGGCACGCGGCGATCACGGACGAAGACGTCGAGGAACGCCTGCTCGAGGGGGAGACGGTCAGGTCGGAGTTCACCGAGCGCTCGGTCGTCGAGCGTACTATCGTCGAGGAAGTGACCGTCGAGAGCGAGGTCACCGATCGCGAGATGATCGAGTCCGACACCGTCGACGCAGAGTTGATCTCCCGGGAGGTCGAGGACTGCGAGGTCACGAACGTAGACATGACCGACACCGGCATCGAGGCGCTGAACACCTTCGGCACCGGGACCCGATCGGAAGTCGAGTGCGACGTGGATGTCACGATCGACGAGGCCTGGACGGTCACGAAGGAGAACGTCGAGCGAGTCACGATAGAGAGCCGGATCGTGGAGACGGACGTCGAAGAGACCGACACGCTGGAGAGCGACACCATCCGGGAGACGGTGGATCTGGAGGGCGTCGAGCGGACGGTACTCCAGGGCGAACTCGTCGACTCGAAGCACGCGGCCGACCGGGCGATCGAACACGGACACGTCGAGAGCCGGTTCCGCGACGACGACACCATCGAGACGCACCTGATCCGCAGCCAGGTGGTCGAGGAGGACCTGTCCATCCGCCGGATGGTCTCCGGCGAGGTGCGCGACGCCGAGACCCTCTCCTCGGAGACCATCTCGCACACGGCCGTAGAGAGCGACATCGTCGAACCCGCGGAGTACGACAGGGACCTCGCCGCCGAGCGCGAGGCGGGGATGGAGGATACGGAGTCTCTCGACGAGGACGAACGGACCACGGCGGCCGAGACGGTCGAGGCCGACGAGACGATGACGACCGGCGAGGCCGCGATGCCGTCGGAGGACGACGAGGGGAAGACGGTGGTCAACGCCAGCGGAGACGAGATCGGGATGGTCACGGCCGTCGACGACGGGCAGATGTACGTCGACCCGCACCCATCGATCACCGACCGGATCCGGACCGCGCTCGGCTGGAGCGGCCACGACGACGAGGACACCTACCCCGTCGAAAACGACCACATCGCCCGCATCGAGGAAGACGAGGTCGTCCTCGGTGTCGACCGGAAGGGATAGACCCCGTAGGGGCGGGGCGGCTCCCGACCGGGTCGCGGGTGACGGTCCGGCGGGTCGGAACCCCGGTGGACCGGGGACTCAGGCGGGGATCCAGGAAACGACGTCGGCCGTCGGCGTCGTCCCGTTGGGACACCGGACGGTCGCGTTCCGGTGGGCGTTCGCGGGGACGTTCTCGAAAGTGACCTGTCGGGACGGACGGGGACAGTCGACGGCGACGGTCGCCGAGACGAGGCCCGCGTCGCCCTCGTTCCGGAGCGTGACGCCGTAGTAGGTGGCGTTCTCGGTCGCTCCCTGCACGCTCGTGACGTTCGCGCTCGGATCGACCGCCGCGGAGGCGGCCAGCGCCTGCCAGAGCGCGAACGCGAAGAGCCCGACGGTGACGGCCAGCGCGACGACCATCACCGCCCGCTCGGCCGCCGAGACCGCGGCCTCGTCCGGCGGCTCCCCGCTCGTCCCGTCGACGTCGTCCGCGTCGGCGGCGTTCGAGTAGCCGCCGCGCCCGGAGCGGTCGCTCTCTCCCTCGGTGGGTTCGCCGGTCCCGTCGGACTGGCCGGGCTCGTCGACGGTGTCGGGATGTTCGGCGCTGTCGGTCGTCCCGTCGCTCACGTCCCTGGAGCGGCCGGCGTCGTCGGTGTCGCCGCCGCCGGAATCGCCGTCGTCGCCGGTTCGGTCGCCCATCAGAGGACCACCTCGCCGGCGCTGGCCCCGGCGGCGGCGGGGAACCCGAGGACGACCGTGAGCTGGACGGACTCGATGGGGGCGCGGCCGTTGAACTGCCCGAACCCGAGGAGCAACACGGCGGCGACGGCGAGCGCGACGACGTACGCGGTCGCGGCGGTGCCGAGCTGGAGGACGTGCGTGCGGCCCTCGATGCGGTCGCGGTGGCCGCGGAACTCCAGTTCGTGCAGGACGAGGTGGACGACGCCGACCGAGAGAACCACGATAGCCGCCAGTCGGGGCCAGCCGGCGTTGCGCGCGATGACGACGACCTCCTCGGTCGCCGCGACCGGGAAGGTGAGAAAGACCGCGCCGAGCACGAACACGGCGAGGTTTCGCGGGAACGCCTCTTCCTCGATGGGCGCGTCGGTCTCGCCGAGCAGCCGGTTGGCCAGCGCCGCGCCGAAGCCGAAGGGGACGACGAGGACGAGGCCGAGGCGAACGACCGACGAGAGGGGGTCGCCGAGGGTGACGACGCCGAAGACCAGCAGGACGACGAACGCGGCGACGAAGCTCTGCGCGACGAGTTCGGCGAAGTCCGCGAGGACCCGGTGGAGGGGCTCGTCGCCGCCGTTGCCGTCTCTGAACCCGACCTTCCGGGTGAGGACGAAGACCGTCCCGAGCCCGACGGCCGCGAAGCCGACGAGGTGGAGGACGGGGAGCTGCCAGCTGAGCCACCAGATCTCCGCGGTCAGCGTCATCGCTACCCCGACGACGAGGAGCGCGCCGGTGACGCCGCGCCCCTGGGTCCGGAGCGCGTCCAGGACTTCGCTCGACATGTCTCCGCTCCTACGGGCGCCCGCGGTGTGTCTCGCCCACCCGTCGGCCGGTCGGCGGGAAATCGACCGCGGTTCGACGGCGCATCGCTCAGCTCTCCCAGACGAGTTCGAGCGACAGCTGCGCGCCGCAGCCGCCCTCCCGCGGGGTCTCGTCGTCGCTCTCGGCGTTCATCTCGTCGCCGTCGACGTAGCCCGGGCAGTAGCCTTCCTCGATGATGTGCTGGATGGTGACGGTCGCGCCGCACTGCGGGCAGTCGACCGCGAGCCCGTCCTCCTGTTCGTGGATGGCGTCGGGCTCGAGCATCATCCGCGCGCCCGCCGGTGCGTCGTCGCTGTCGGCACTGGAGTCGGAGTCGGTCATGCGTCCGTGTTTCGGGCCCTCGCCGGAAAAAAGAACGGTGCCCGGACTTTACAGGGGCGGCGGTCGAAGGACGGGTATGGAAGTCAGGGACGCCCGGACCAGCGACGCCGACGGGATCGCAACCGCCGCGCGCGAGTCGCTCCGCGCCTCGTACGGCCACGTGCTCGACGACGAGACGATCGACGAGGTGGTCGGCGAGTGGTACGACGAGGAGCGCGTCGCCGAGTTGCTCGACGAGGAGACGACGTACTGGCAGGTCGCCGAAGACGACGACGAGGTGGTCGGGTTCGTCCAGGGCGCCCTGCTGGACGCCGACCCGCCGGTCGGGGAGATCCACTGGCTGCACGTCGCGCCCGACGCGCGCGAGGAGGGGCTCGCGCGGCAGCTGCTCGGCGCCGCCCAGGAGACCTTCGAGAAGCGCGGCGCGGGGGTCCTCCAGGGGGACGTGCTCTCGGCGAACGAGGAGGGGTGGTCGTTCTACGAGACCGATGGCTTCGAGCGGGTCGACGAGCGCGAGGTGACCGTCGCCGACGAGACTCACGAGGAGTACGTCTACCAGCGAGCGATCGGCGACGTGGCCGACGAATCGGTCGTCGAGGCCGTCGAGACCTCGGAGGGCGAGCTATTTGTAAACTTCAGCGAGGGCGAGCGCGGGTCGAAGGCGCCGTTCTACGCCGCCTATCGGACCGAGGACCTGGAGGAGAAGTACGGCTGGTACTGCAGCAACTGCGAGTCGGTCGCCACGGCGATGGACTCGATGGGCCACATCGAGTGCAACGACTGCGGGAACCGGCGCAAGGCGACTCGCTGGGACGCCTCGTACCTCTAGATGAGCGGGCGTCGGCACACCGGGCGATCGGACCGATTCGGGACGGTACGATCGACGTACCCGCGAAGGGTTTAGGGAGGTAGATAGCATACCCCATCGCCACGGAACTGCCCGATGCGGGCGCCTCCCGCCGCCGCTCACGCGTAGACCCGCGGATCGCGGCGGGGTGGCCGATCGGCGTCGGGCGTCCCACACTATGACGCGAACGAGAAACACACGAGCGTCACTCTCGGACCAGCCGCTGGTGCCGGCGGAGCGAGTCGACGGCGGGGCCCTCGACGAGGCGTCCCGTCGGGCCTGGACGGAGGCGATGACGGTCCGGCCGTTCGGCGACGGCTACCTCGTCGACTGCGAGGACGGAACCCAGTACGTCTCGCTGGCGCCGAGCGACTGCTCCTGTCCCGAGTCGGCCGACGACGCGCGCTGTGAACACGTCAGGCGAGTCGCCATCGAGATCAACCTCGGCCGGGTGCCGCCGCCGGCGGAGCGGACGGTCCCCTGTCGGGGATGCGACCGTCAAGTGGCCGTCTCCGCCGCGGATTCGCCGCCGGCGCTGTGCGCGGAGTGCCACCTGGAGCCCGGCGACGTGGTCGTCGACGCGGAGGCCGACGAGGAAACGCCGCTGCTGGTCGTCTCCGAGCCCGGGCGACCGGCGGACGTGGTCGCGCTCCCGGACGACGACCGCACCGTCGCGAGCTACCCCGGAAACGACGGCTATCCGCCCGACGAGCCGGTCGTCGAGGCGGTGTACCCGCAGGCGGTCTCGACCCGCCGGGACCCGCGACGCTACCTGTTCCCGCTCGCGCGGCTCCGACGACCCGAGCGCGACCGCGCGACGCCGCCCGAGCGCGGCGACGAACCGCGCGGTGACGGCGCGTACGGCTGCGACGACGGGTGAATCGGACGAATCGCGAGCGCGCGCTGGGCCCGCCGCGGGACGCGGCCGGGGTGGGAGCGATGGGAGAGACGGGAGCGTCTCCTTGCGACGGCAAGGGGCCGATTTACGCGAACGGCCCGTCGGGTAATCGGGGCCTTTCGGTACGCTAACCCGGCATTTGCAACGGTGGGGTCCGTATACTATTGGCCGGCGAACGCGAAGGCCCGGTGTTCAGATGAGTACCATCGTCAAAGCCGGGTTGCCGGCCGAGCAGTTCGCGCTCGCGGACACGTTCGAGGAACTCCCCGAGGCGGAGTTCGACGCCGTCAGGCTCGTCACGCACGGCACCGACCGCGTCGTCCCGCTGCTGTGGGTCACCGACGCCGACTCGCCGGAGGTCGCGGAGGCCCTGGAGGCCGACGAGACGACCGACGACGTGTCGCTCGTCTCGCGACGCAACCACGACTCGCTGTTTCGAATGCGCTGGACCGCGCGGATCAGGTTCGTCACGCACGTGCTCGTCGAGGAGGAGGGCGCGATCGTCAGCGCCCGCGGGACGGACGACGGCTGGACGTTCAGAGTGTTCTTCCCCGAGCACGACGCCGTCTCGCGCACGTACGACGCCTGCGCGGAGCACGACATCGACCTCGACGTGACGCGGATCTACAACCTCGACGACGCCCCCTCGCTCGGCGGCTTTCACCTGACCGACGAGCAGTTCACGACGGTCAAGGCGGCGCTCGACCGCGGCTACTACAAGGTGCCGCGGGAGGCGACGCTGGAGGAACTGGCGAACGAACTCGACGTGTCCCACCAGGCGCTCTCCGAGCGGCTGCGACGGGGCCACCGCACGCTCATCGAGAACGTCATCGGCCCCTGAGGGGGTCGCCCGACGAACCGGTCAGTCCCGGCCCGGCGCTCACTCGGTCGTCGTGGACGCGCTCGACTCGCCGGCGGCAGTGCCCGTCGGCTCCGACGAGCCGTACTCGGTCGACTCGGTCCCGGAGGCGCGCTGGTCGTCGAACTCCGACCAGGTTGACTGCTCGGTCTCGCCGCCTCGCTTGCGGAGGGCGTAGACGGCGCCGGCCGCGACGGCGAGACCCAGGACCACGAGTCCCATCGACGGACCGCCGGAGCCGCCGTCGTCGTCCGTCTGGTCCTCGGCGTAGGACACCGTCGCGCCGCCGCCGTCCTCGTCGGCCGCTCTGACGTCTGCTTCCTCCCGGAGGGCCTCCTTGACGGCTTCCTTGACCGGTTCGCGGATCAGCTCGCGCGCCAGGTAGCGGGCGCCGTCGGTTATCGCGTCGCGTTTCGTGCCGGTGGCTGTCTGCTGACGTTGCATGCGTCCCCTCTCCGACTGGCTGGCCCGATACGATTCGGCTTGCGAATACAGGGAGCCGCCGAGACGGGGACGCCACGGTCGCCGCTCTCCAGACCGGGCCGCACGCCGGCTGTCGGGCTGGCTGCGGACGCCTCGTCGACGATCGGGAGCCCGCCCGATCGCAAGGAGCAACCGGGTGTGAGGAACTGACGCGTTCGGAGACCGTGTGAATGATCGATCGGTTTTCGCGGCTGTCGGGTAGCGCTCGGAGCCGGACGGATCGCCGCGAATAAGCCGAGATTACCGGGCGTTCCGCGCAGTTGCGGACGGCCCGAGGCGCCTGCGAACCCGCTCGCGTCGGCGGATTGGGTCCGTGTACTAACAGTTGACCGAGCAGAAAGGCTTTTAGTAATCGATGGATAATGAGAGCTTGTCACAAACAATGTATCGCAACCAAACGTACGTCAAACCGGTCGCCCAGGAGGGCCAGCGTGCCGGGGATGCGCAGACGTACTACGTCAAACACGACTTCGAGGGGTCGGCGGAGCTGACGACGACGCTTGCACACGCAATCTCGGACGTGACCGGTGTCGACGTGACGGACACGGGCTTCACCCTCAACGACCACGTGGACCCGGAGGCCATGGACCGCCTGTTCAAGCCGAAAGACGACGGCAGCCCGCGGATCAACGGTCACCTGTCGTTCACCATCTGGGGTCATCAGGTGACGGTGTACAGCGACGGACAGATCGCGATCGTGCCGCCGCGTCAGCCGGCCCAGCCCCAGCAGCCCCAGCGGTAACGGCCGCTCCGCTCTCCGCTCTCTGGTTTTTCTCGCTCGCGACCGGGGCGTCGGTCAGGAGTTCCTTACCGACGGCGCGCGCCGCTCGGTTGTGACTGTCCCGAAACGACGACTGATTACTCGGTGCGGCCGCGATCGAAAATCGCCGTTTCTGGCGGTAGTACCCCTCGAACGTGCGCATTCGGCCTGAACAGTACGGCCGATTTATGGGAATCCCGCGGTTCGATTGCGTTGCAGCCGACGGCGTTGCGGGGCCGGCCAGTCGCCGCCAGCGACTGCCAGTGGACAGGCGAGACGCCGTCCGCGACACGCACCGCCCGCTCACCGCCGCAGTTCCGCCGTACTACCAATGAGTCAGACAAATCAGATCTTCAGCAAAGCGATCGAACTCCAGCAGAACACACTCGAGAACAGCCAGCGCGCCATGGAACGGGCCATGGAGATCCCGATCGAGGGGACCGTCGACTTCCAGCGAAACGCCGCCCAGCTCATGCTCGACGGGCTCGAGATGAGCAACTGGATGAGCAACCAGAGCGTCGAACTCACCCGGAACGCGATCGACGCGTATCTCGAGACGGTCGAGGACACGGCGCGCGAGACGACCCAGATGGCCGAGCAGGGGATGCAGCAGGCGAGTGACATCGGGCAGCAGGGGCTCGCCTCGACGCAGCAGTTCGCGACGAGCGCCACTGGAAACGGGAGCCAGGCGAACGGGGCCGCGACACCACCGTTTGGGACGGCCAACCAGCCCGGACAGCCGCCGCAGGGCCAGCCCAACGGCGACGCCCAGTACCGGCCGCCGGCGCAGCCTCAGCAACAGCCGACCGGGCCCCAGCAACAGCCCCTTGGTCCGCAGCAGCAGCAGCAGTCACCGCCGATACCACAGCAACAGGCGACGACGCAGCAGCAGCCACCGGTGCCACAGCGACAGCCCCCTGGTCCGCAGCAACAGCCGACTGCGCCTCGGCAACAGCCGACTGCGCCTCGGCAACAGCCGACTGCGCCTCGGCAACAGCCTCCTGCCCCGCAGCAGGCGCCGGGGACCGGGCAGTACCAGCAGTCGCCCGCCACGACCCACCAGCAGCCGTCCGCGATCGGACAACCGCCGTCCGGCGCACAGGCGACCGACCAGGGCACGCAGCGGCCCACCGACCAGCGGCCGCAGGCGCCGCCCGCCGGGTCGCTCCCGCAGTTCCAGTCGGGCGTCACCACCCGCCCGCCGGCGCAATTCCAGACGCAGCCCCCGCAGCCGCCCCGAACGTCGCTGGACGATCAGTTCGAGCCCACCAGCGGGACGACGCCCGACGGCCAGCAGCCCAACCAGGGGCGCGTCGCGGAGAGCGAGTCGACTACCGAGGAGATGCCTGTCGAAAACTTCTGAGTCGCCGGGGGTTACGACCGCACGGGGCCGTTTCCTCGACGTCCGCCGACCATCGGCCGCGCCCCGCGAGGAGTCGATCCGTGGACGCGACCGAGCCGAGCGCGCCCGCGGGAGCGAATTTCGACGGGGTGACCGTAGCTTCGGGCGAATTCGCCGGTAACCCGACGGTACCCGCGGGGTCCGGGTGTGATAGTTCGCCGATACTTATTGGAGCACGCGCCGAACCGCCGGTGGTGTTTCACGATGCACGTAATCTGTAAGGACGGTACCGCGATCCAGTGTAACGACTTCGAGGCGGTCGACTCCGGCGTGCTCCTCTACCAGGAGCAGGGCCGGCGCGAGACGCGCTCCGAGGACGAGGAGGAAGCCGAGGAGGAGGAGCGTCGGGCGACCGGGTTCGTCCCCATCACCGAACTGAAGTTCGTCCTGCCGGACGAACTTGTCGGCGGGCAGCAGACGGCCGCGACAGAGCGCGCCCGGGGGACGCCGCCGGGCGCGCCGACCGGGCCCGGCGGGCAGGTCGCCCAGCAACAGCAGATGCAGCAACAGCCGGGCGGCCCCCGACAGCGCCCCTACGACATGGGCGGCCAGTGAGCGGCGCCGAGCGGTAGACCCGTCGGTTTCCGGTCGTCGCACTCCGTGCCGTCTGTTCTGCGGCCCCGCGGGCCGACCGGTCGGGCGCGCCCGGCGGCGGTGACGCTGTCGATGTCCGATCCGCGCCGCTGCGGCGGGCGACCAGTCGGCCCGATAGGATCCTCAGTCCTCCGTCCAGTACATCAGGTTCTCTTTCTCGGTGCCGCAGTTGGGACACTCGTCGGGGAGCCCGTCCTCGATCTCGCCCATCTCGCCGCACTCGGTGCAGCGCCACATGAGCTCGGCCTCGCCGAACGAGTGGCCCGAGCGGGCGTGCTCCACGCTGAGCGACTCGACGCCGTCCCGGGTCGTGACGAACACGCCGCTCTCCTCCATCCCGCGGACTGACCCGACGGGGATGCCGTTCTCGTCGTAGAGCGTCTGGCCGAACGACAGCGACGTGGCCTCGTCGGTGGCTTCCTGGTCCGATTCCTCGTCGGGAGTTTCGCCTCGTCCGCTCATACCTCCGATTGGGGTCCCTCGTGCAAAACTCTGGTCCCGGCGAACCGGGCCGTCAGGCAACGAGTCCGTCCGGAGCGCGACCTCGCTGTCGCGTCGGTCGTCCAGTCGACCCCGGGAGGGCGTCGCGGTCAGTCGACCCGGACGAACCGGGCGCTGCCGTCCTGGTCGACGGTGATCCGGTAGCTCTCGTAGGTGAACTCGACCTGGATCTGGGCCTCCGGGGAGGGCGGGTTCGAGAACAGGTGGTCGATCACGTGGTCGACGTGCTCGTACATCGTCGCGAGGTCCGTCGACTCACAGTTCTCCATGTCCGCCACCGCTTCCGCGACGGCCGTCGCGGGGTCGTCCTGGTCGGTGTCGAACTGCCGGTGGACGATCGAGGCCTCTTCGGACTGCTCCGTCTGGTTGTCCGCCATGCCAGCGGGTCACCCGTCCCGCTGAAGTTCTTTCCGACCGTTCGACAGTTCCCCCGCAGTAACTGCCTGCTTACGCGGGCGACGACCTCGACGCCGCGACGCCGCTTACTGCTGGGGGGTCTGCGAGTTCGGCGACTGCTGGAAGCCCGTGGTGGTCATCGACAGCCCGGAGGACTGCCCGCCGTGCTGGCTCCCCGCAGCGGGCGCGCCCTGCAGGTGCGCCTCCAGGAACCACAGCGACTTGGCGACCGCCCGGGAGATCTCGTTGAGGAGGTCGGCGGTGTCGAGGTCGTTCTGCTGGGTGACCGTCTGTAGCTGCTCGTAGAGGTTCGCGTCGAGGATCGCCAGTCGGTCCGCCAGCTCGGCGACGAGCGCCACGCCTTCCGTGGTCTGTGAGGGGAGCGCCGGGATCGTCGTGTTCTGCGCGACCTCGCGGGCGGTGCCTGGGGGGCGGCCCCCGAGGGCGCTGGCCCGCTCGGCGACCTCGTCGATGAACGCGTCGAACTCCTCGGCCAGGTCCTCGAAGAGCTCGTGGAGCTGGTAGAACTCGTGGCCCTTGACGTTCCAGTGGGCGGACTTGAGCTGCATGGTGACCGCCGTGAGGTCGGCGAGGCACTGGTTGAGGACGCCGATGCTCGTCGTTCTGACCTCCTGTGAGAGATAGCTCCGCGTCGGGAACAGCTGACCGACCGGGGCGGTCGGTGTCCCGGACTGTCTCTGTCCGCCGGTCGCGGGCTGCTGACCGGTGTTCTGTCGTTCGCTAGACTGCTGGTCGGAGATAGATTCGTAGGTCTGGCTCATGTGTCGCTCCGACCGGCCGGTTAGCGGGGTGACGCCATCAAGTTTGACGGTGGGTTTGCAAGCGCGCTCGCCCGCGAGGAGGACCTCCTGGTCGTACTCGGCCGGCTGACGGGGATGCCCGGGGTTCCGTCGGCTCCTACAGGTCGACTCGCAGACGAATCGTCTCGTCGCCGACGTCGGCGACCGCTTCGCGTTCGAGCGGGAAGGCCGCCTTCCCGTGGTCTTCGACGCCGAGTTTCGCCGCGACCGTCTCGGCGATCCCGGGGTTGGGGTCGACAAAGGGCGTCTCGTTCTCGTAGTCGACGAGCTTCCCGACCCGCTCGCCGTCGTGGACGACGGGTTTGCCGACGTCGTCTTCCGTGATCCGGTCGCCCACGCGCGGTCACTCCGGACGGGGGTCGTCGTCGAGGTCGTGGTCTGGTTCCTGGGCTCCACCCCCGGGTTCGGTCCGGCGAGTCGCGCCGTCGCGCTCGTCGTCGTCGATGGGGTCGAGCGGCCGACCCTCGTTGTACTCCTCTGGGCCGGCGGCCTCGCCGGTCAGTTCGTGGTAGATCGCCTCCCGGGCCTCCTCGGCGGACTCGAAGCGCTCGTCGACGAGCCGGTCGAACACCGACCCCAGCGACTCCGTCTCGTTGCCGAGGTCGATCTGCTGGTCGCCGTACTCGACGGCGAGCTCCTCGGTGGTGGTGGGGTACTTGGCCTCGCCCAGCATGTCGCCGACGCGACCGAGTTCGTCCTCGACGATCCCCGTCCGCTCGCGGCGACGGTCGACCGCGCGCTGCTGGACGCGCTCCGGGTCCGGGTCGTACGAATCGCCGTCGTCTGGCATCGATCGCCTTTGGCCGACGATCCGGAAGTGTCTGTTCCCGGCGCTCGCCCCGCGCCGGCGGCACGCGCCGTCGAAAGCCCGTTTGCCGTCCGCGCCCAACCGGGCGCATGGCCGAGTTCGACTTCGAGGCGCTGTTCGCGGAGGAGCTCGACGCCGTCCCCGACGAGTTCGTGGACCGCTCGCGGTTCGTCCCCGGTGTCGGGCCGGCCGACGCCGACATCGCGTTCGTCGGCGAGGCGCCCGGCGCGACGGAGGTTGAGGAAGGCGAGCCGTTCGTCGGCCGCGCCGGGAGCCGACTCGACAGCCTCTTCGGGACGACCGGGATCGACCGCGACGCCGTCTACGTCACGAACCTCGTGAAGGTGCGCCCGCCGGAGAACCGCGACCCGACCGCCGACGAGCGGCGGGCCTGGAAGCCGCTGCTGGACGCGGAGCTCGACCGGGTCGACCCCGCGGTCGTCGTGACGCTGGGGTCGGTGGCCAGCGGCGCGCTGCTGGACAGCGACGAGCCGGTCCGGGACCTGCGCGACGAGACCTACGAGGTGGACGGCCGGCTCGTCCTGCCGACGTACCACCCCGCGGCGACGTTCTACGACGACGCCGTGGAGCCGATGCTCGAGCGGGACCTGCGGGTGGCAAAGCGGATCGTCGAAGGGGAGTAAGCGGCCGGGTGATGGCGACTCCGATCTAGGAGTCGGCCTCGCCACCGCTGCCGAGGAGCTTGTCGACGACGTAGTACAGCAGGAAGAACGGCAGGAGCGGCAACAGGCCGACGAAGAGGATCGCGGCGATGCCGTAGCCGATCATGCTCATCTCGCCGTTCGGGTACATGCCGCGCGATTTTGAAACGGTGTCCATGGTGTGGGGTCTCCGTGTCGCGTCGGTGCCGAGTGCGTGGCGGCCGTCCGCGGTCGGTCGCTCGCCGCTCCGGATCAGGTTTCGAGCCACCAGCCGAGGAGCCGCTCGGCGTCCTCGGGGGAGCGCTTCCCGCGTCGCTCCTGCATCGTCTGTCCCTTGTCGTCTAGTACTGTTCGTTCGAGGTTGTCCCGCGCGGCGCGGATGGCGGGGGCGTCGCCGTACTCCTCGCCGGTGCCGGCGAAGCGGCCGCGGTCGGTGAACAGCCGGATCGTCGCCTGGATGAGCGGCGACCCGCGCTGGCGCTCCTTGTGCTTGTGGAGGATGACGTACGCCTCGATGACGTCCATCTCGTCGTACTTGCCCTCGACCTTGTCGATGATGTCCGCGACCTCCTCTCTGGTCATGCTGGTGAGGTAGCGCGTGCCGAAGATCTGGAGACGGGTCCCCCCTTCGTCGGGCGTCCAGGTGAGCGACCGGAGCACGTCGGTCAGCGTGACGATGCCGTCGACGCCTTCCGAGGGGATCTCGACGAGCAGCGAGGAGTAGTCGTCGTCGAGCATCTCGTGGACGGCCTCGCCGAGGCCGGTCGTCGGCCCGGTCGTCGCGACGGGCGAGTTCATCACGTCGCGCGCGGGCAGGTCGAGCAGGCGCGTCTCGACGCCGGCGCGCTCGCCGAACCCGCCGTGAGTCTGCGAGGTGTCGCCCGCGACCGACCCCTCGCCGAAGCCGCTGGCGTTACCGCCCTGTTCCTGGTTCGTCTCGCGGATCGTGAACTCCAGCAGGTCGAAGGTGCTGATCATCCCGACGGCGTCGCCGTCGTCGATGACGGGCACCCGGGAGATGGCGTTGGTGCGGAGTTCGTGGATCACCTCGCCGAGGGTCGTCTCGGGCCCGACCGACCGCAGGTCGCGGCTGTACACGTCGCTGACGTCGACCGCGTCGAGGAACTGCTCGGTCGCCGCGGCGACGCTCTCGTTGGTGACGACGCCCGCGAAGTCGTCGCCGTCGTAGACGGGGAGGATGGTGAACTCGCTCTCGACCATCCGGCGGGCGACCTCGCGGATGTCGTCGCCGCGGTCGACGTGCGGCACGTCGTCGCGCATGACCGACCGCGCCTTCTGGTCGGGGTCGTGCTGTGAACTGATCAGCACGTTGCGCGTGACGACGCCGACGATCCCGTCGTCGGAACCGATCAGCAGCCCCGGGTCGCGGTGCGTCTGGAACGTGCCCAGCAGCTTCGACACCGGCGTCTCGGCGTCGAACTCGCGATACTCGGTCGTGACGGCCTCCGCGATATCCATTCGTCTCCCGATTCGGGCGCTCGCGGGATAGGGCGCGGGCTTGCAGTCGCCACCTCCCGCCTGCGCGCGCCTCAGAATCGGCGACGCGCGCCCCGGAACCGGCGTGCCCGCCCCGGATCGCACACCCACCCGGCTGACGACGGGCGTGGACTTTTGCCCCGGCGAGGGGAAGTACGCCCGTCGCCGCCCCCGTCTCGCTCTCCGGCTGCCAGCGGCCGCGGACGTAGCGGTAAGCGGGCGATACTCCCGGTAAGCGCGTCCAAAGCTTGAAGTGTCGTCTGACACACCGGACTGTAGATGACGACGCTCGACGAGTCCGTGACCGTCTCCGTCAGGAACCTCGGGGGGATCGACGACGAGGAGGTGACGCTCGACCCCGGGGTGACGGTGCTCACGGGTCGGAACGCGACGAACCGCACGTCCCTGCTGCGCTCGATAGCCGCGGCGCTGGGCGGCAGCGCTGGCGAACTCAAGGCCGACGCCGACGAGGGCTCGGTCGAACTCGCCGTCGGCGGCGAGACATACACCCGCCGCTTCGAGCGCACGAACGGGAGCGTCGCCGACAGCGGCGACCCCTACACCGACGACGAGTCGATCGTCGACCTGTACAGCTGCCTGCTCGCGACGAACCCGGCGCGGCGGGCGGTCGAGCGGGGCGACGGCGAGGCCCTCCGCGAGGTCGTGATGGACCCGATCGACACCGCGGAGATCCGCGCCGAGATCGACCGCCGCCAGCGCGAGGTGCGCACCCTCTCGGAGGAACTCGCCGAGGCCGACCGCGAAGCCGAGCGGCTGCCCGACCTCCGCGAGCGCCTGGAGGCGCGCCGCGAGGAGCGCGAGGCGGTCGTCGACAGCATCGAGTCCGTCGAGGAGGCCGTCGACGCGGCGGAGATCGACGCGACCGACGCCGAGGACGCCGAACGGGTCGTCGAGGACCTCCGGGAGACCCGCGAGGAGTACGAGGCCGTCCGCGACCGGCTCGACACGCAGCGCAACTCCGTCGAGTCCCTCGAAGACGAGCGCGAGACCGTCGCCGGGAAACTGGAGGAGGTCGACGCGCCGCGGGCGGAACTGGAGGAGGCGGCCGACGAACTCGACGCGCTCCAGCAGCGCCGGCGCGCCCTCGAGAACACCATCAACAACCTCGTGTCGATCGTCGAGTTCAACGAGGAGCTGGCCGGCGAGTCCGCCGACGCGCTGCCCGGCGACGGCGGGGACGACGACGTCGTCGCGGCGCTGGACCCGACCGCCGAGACCGTCGACTGCTGGACCTGCGGGACGACGGTCGAGCGGGCGGCGATCGAGGAGCGCGTCGACGACCTCCGCGCCGTCGTCGACGAGAAGCGCCGCGAGCGCAACGAGTTACGGACCGAGATCGGCGAACAGCGCGAGTACGTGGGCGACCTGCGCGCGGACGTCCGAGAGCACGAGTCGCTGTCGGCCGAACTGGAGGACATCGACGCGGAGATCGAACGGCGGGAGTCGCGCATCGACGACCTCGACGGGCAGGCCGAGGAGCTACGCGAGCGGATCGAGGAGCTGGAAGCGGAGGCGGCCGAGTCCGACGACCTGCGCGACAGCGACCTGCTCGACCAGTACCAGCGCCTCTCGGAACTCGAGTACGAGCGCGGCCAGATCGACGAGGCGATCGACGCGCTGGAGTCGGAGATCGAGTCCGCCGAGGCGGAGGGCGACCGCCGCGACCGGCTGGAGTCGGAGATCGAGACCCACCGGGACGAGCTCGCGGCGCTGCGCTCGCGGATCGCGGACGTCGAGCGGGCGGCCGTCGAGACGTTCAACGACCACATGGAGACGGTGCTGGGCCTGCTCGGCTACGAGAACGTCGAGCGGGTGTGGATCGAGCGCAAGACCGACGCGGCGGCCGACGAGGTCGCGCCCGAGAGCACCTTCGACCTCCACGTCGTGCGGTCGACGCCGGCGGGGTCGGTGTACGACGACACCGTCGCGCACCTCTCGGAGTCCGAACGGGAGGTGATCGGCCTCGTCGTCGCGCTGTCGGGGTATCTCGTCCACGACGTCCACGAGGAGGTGCCGTTCGTCCTGCTCGACTCCCTGGAGGCGATCGACGCCGAGCGCATCGCCGACCTGGTCGAGTACTTCGCCGACTACGCGCCGTACCTCGTGGTCGCGCTCCTCCCCGAGGACGCCCAGGCGCTCCCCGAGCGCTTCGCGCGCGTCCAGACGACCGAAGCGGTCACCTGAACGGCGCGCTGTCGTCCGCCGGTGCGCGCTTCACGCTGACATCACTGTTAAGCGCGGCTTATCGGGCCTGTGGGCGCGGAGGTCGAGACGGACACGGCCGCGAGCGGGCCGGATTCCCGCGATTACCGGCGATCGAATCACGTAGGGGGCACGTTCTTTTGCCGGCCGAGTCGAACGTGTACCCGATGAGCACGATCGTCGAGGCGACCGTTCCGGCGGAGCAGTTCGCACTCTCGGAGACGCTGGCGACAGTTCCCGACGCGGAGGTACGCATGGTACGCCTCGTCGCGCACGGGGCCGAGCACGTGATGCCGTTCCTCTGGGCCGGCTGCGAGGACACCGACCGGCTCCACGACGCGCTGGTGAACGACCCGACGACGGAGGACGTCGACGCGCTCGCCGACTTCGACGGCGAGTCGCTGTTCCGGGTCGAGTGGGCGACCCGCGTGCGCGTCCTCGTCTCGATCATCGCCGAGGAGGACGCGACGATCCTCGACGCCTCCGGCCAGGGCGACACCTGGCACCTCCAGATCTTCTTCCCCGAGCACGAGCGCGTCTCCGAGACCGACGAGTTCTGCGCGGAGTACGGGATCGACCTCTCGCTCGAACGGATCAACCGCCTCTCCGAGGCCGCCGAGTACGGTCACCTCGGGCTCACCGAACGCCAGTACGAGACGCTCTGTAGCGCCTACGAGGCGGGGTACTACGACGTGCCGCGGACGGTCAACCAGGAGGAGCTCGCCGAGTACTTCGACGTCTCCCACCAGGCGCTCTCCGAACGGCTCCGCCGCGCCCACGAGACGGTCATCACGAACGCGCTCTACCACAAGATCCACCGCCGCGACCACGAGGTATCGCCGCGGATGCGCCACGAGATCGACACCTGAGCCGCGCGCCGCTCGGACCCCCCGACCAAACACGTAATCGTCGCCGGGCCCTACGGATCCCATGGCCGCGACCACGAACTCGGACCGCGAAACGACAGCCGAACCCGACCACGAGGCGGCGCTGGACCGCGCCCGCTCGGTCGCCCACGCCCTCGACGAATCGTTCACCGTCCCGGGGACGTCGTTCCGCGTCGGGATCGACCCCATCCTCGGGATCGCGCCCGTCTCGGGCGACTTCGTGGCCGCGCTCGCCTCGCTGTACATCGTCTTCAAGGCCGTGGAGGTCGGCGTCCCGACGCGGCGCGTGGTCGCGATGCTCGGGCGCGTCCTCGTCGAATTCGCCGCCGGATCGATCCCGGTCGCGGGCACGCTCCTCGACGCCGTCTGGAAGATCAACAAGCGCAACGTCGACGTGATGGAAGCCCACGTCGAGGGGACGGAGTGACCGCCCCGGTCCCGTGCTCCCGCCGCTCCCGACGAATGTCTCGGCAGTAACACGTCTCTACTTATTCCGACTCGGGCCCACCCTCCGCACGGTGTGACCCGCTCGTGGGCTCTCGTCACCGGTATCCGATCGTCAGGACGGTCCGAACAACGACTGTGACCGCTGTCTCCCGGAGCTTCGCCGGATCATGAGCGCACGACCGAATCGTTCGAACAGGTTCCTCACTGCCGTCGGAATCCTCGCCGGAGTGCTCTCCGTGCTGATCGTCCTGCCGTTCCTCAACTGGATCCTCGCCGGCGCGATCCTCGCGTACGTCCTCACCCCGATCGACGACCGACTCTCGCATCGGCTCGGCTCGGGGCCCTCGGCCGGGGTCACGATACTCGTCGGCCTGTTTCTCGTCGTGCTCCCGGTCGTTGCCGTGATGGGCGTCGCGGCGAGCCAGGCCAACCGGTTGCTGGGGACGGTCGAGCCCGGAGCCGTCTCCCGGATCGACGACGTGATCGCGACCCGATTCGGGATTCAGGTCGATATCGCGGTGATTCAGGACGCGCTGACGGCCACCATCAAAACGGGTGCGACCGGTCTCCTCGGCAACTTCTTCAGTATCCTCGGCGGGCTCCCCGAGCTCTTTATCGGCGTCACGGTCACGTTCTTCGTCCTGTTTTACCTGCTCAAGGACGGCGAACGGACCGTCGAGTGGATCCGGGCAGTGGTCCCGGTCGAACCCGCGGTCCGGGAGGAGCTGTTCGAGGGATCGAGACTGCTGCTGTACAACTCACTGGTAGGCACCGTGACCGTCGCGGGGGCGCAGGCGGTCCTGCTCGGCGTCGCCTTCTTCGCCCTCGGCATCTCGAACGTCGTCTTCTGGATCGCCGCGACGTTCGTCACGGGGATGATCCCGCTCGTCGGCGCCTCGATCGTCTGGATTCCGGCGACGCTCTACCTCCTCGTCGTCGACCGTCCGGTCGCCGCCGTCGGGCTGCTCCTCTTCGGAGCGGTCGCGATCAGCACGGTCGACAACGTCCTCCGTCCGCTCGTGATGGAGCGCGGGACCCAGCTCAGTCCCGCCGTCACGATCGTGGGTATCTTCGGTGGCATCGCCGTCTTCGGCTTCGTCGGTCTGTTCGTCGGTCCGATCGTCCTCGGGATGACGAAACTCGTCGTCGAGATCCTCGTGCGGGAGCCCCCCCGATCGGCACCGGTCGACGAGGGGTGAGCGCTCACCCGAGTAGCTGGACGAGCGCGAACGCGCCGATGGCGAAGGCGTAGAGCGGGATCAGGTACTTCAGCACCCGGCCCGGGAGGACGCGCACGAGATAGGGCGCGACGATCGCGGCGAGGAACGCGCCCGTGAACAGCGACGGGAACAGGCCGTACTCGATCGGGAAGCCGCCGAGGAACAGCCCGAAGTACGCGAACGCGCCGACGAGGGACACCAGCCCCTCCGCGAGCGACGTGATCGCCGTCGCCGTCTTCTCGTAGACGCCGGCGTAGATCTGTCCGAGCGTCGCGATGGGCCCGTAGCCGCCGCCGGAGATCCCCTTGTTGAGGCCCGCCAGCAGCGCGAACCCGGCGAGTCTACGCGGGCGGTAGATCACTTCGGTCGGCAGGAACTGCCGCAGGAGGCCGATGACGCCCATAGTGATGACCAGCACGGCGACGTACACCTCGATGGCTCGTTCGGGCAGCTCGACCACGAGGTACGCGAAGCCGATCGAGGCGAGCGTTCCGAGGACGCCCACGCCGGCCAGCAGCGCGACCGCCCTGGTGGCGTCGGTCAGCGGCGGCGTCACCGAGAACTGGACGTTCCCGAACTCGTGGTGGAGCGCGCCGGCGAGCAGTCCGGTCACGGTCTCCGTGACGAACAGCACCGGGACCACTTCCAGCGGCGCGTACCCGAACGACAGCAGCAGCGGGGTCAGCGACGTGCCGAACCCCATCCCCGAAGCAGAGTCCAGCGTCTCGAAGACGAACCCCGCGATGAAGACGCCCGGGAGAAACAGGGCCCGAATCGACCGGGTGTCGGCGGGGCCGTCGCCGACGACGAGCACGCTCCCCGCGAGAACCACCAGATACCCCGTCACCAGCAGCACCAGCCGTCGACGGGTTCGACTACCGAGCCTGATCCTGTCGCCGACGGACTTCTCGTCGAGTCGGCGGGCCGCTCTGTCGATCGCCGGCTCCGCGTAGTCGACGGGTTCCGCGAACGCGGAGTCTGTCTCGGTGGATGGGTCCGACATCTGGATAGAACGGTGTCTCGCGATACGTGGCGCGACGGCTATTGTTTATGCCCCGTTATTTCACCGTTGTGTCGGATTACGGCCACGAACCGCGGGTCCGGCGAGCCGGTTCTACGATCCGCCGCCCTCGGCGGTCGGGCAGTCACAGCCGCCGCGGTCGACGAACTCGTCGACGGGCGCGGTCGCCCCGCAGTCCTCGCAGGTCACCCGGACGACGTGAGCGGTCGTGAGGTCGCCCGCGGTGAACCCGTCGGTGTCGGCCAGTCGGTCGAGCGTCCGCTCCACGATGCCCTCGCTGCGCGAGCGCGCCCACTCGACGGTGCCGCGGGCGTCCTCGACGGACAGCGGCGTCCGACGGTCGGTGTCGTAGTCGAGGCACTCCCGGAAATGGGTGCGGACGGTCTGGTAGGAGACGAAGTCCTCCTCCAGAGCGTCGACGTCGACCCCGGCGCGGGCCAGTCGGTCGCGGAGTTCGGCGCGCTCGCCGGCGCTGGCGGCGTCGCCGGTCAGCCCCTCGTAGACGCTCGACACGTCGCCGATCACGTCCGCGTCGGCCTCGCGGAGCGCGGCGCGCAGGATCGCCTCGTTGACGACGGTCTCCAGGTCGCGCAGGCTCGCGCCGTCGCGCCGGCGGTCGGTCAGCGTCCGGTCGAAGGCGCCGAGGCCGTAGCGCCGAACGTTTCGGCCGATCTTGCAGGAACAGCCCGCATCACCCGCACCGTCGGCCGCGTCGGAGTCCGTCATTGTCACTCTCTAGTGAAAACGGACACTTAGAGGCTACGCGTCCGCCTGGGGGAGTCGGCGTCGGATCCGTGACCGCTATCTCGGCGGTCGGTCCGGGCCGCGCTGTCGATCCGGGTCCGGCGACGACCCGGGCGTCGGCGCGGGACCGCGGGGCGGACGGACGTTCCCAGCCGGCGGCCCCGACCGCGAAGTTTCGCGCCCGGGCGGTCCCGCCTGTGGATTCGCGCCCCCGGGCTGGGGATCCTGCGGCCGCGCGTTTGCGAACGAATGCGGCTGTCCGGCCGGACGTGTGGGCGGCGCCTGGCGCGCAGACTCCGCGGGCGCTCGATCGCGTTGCCCTCCGGACATCTGCCGTCGCTGGGGACGCTCGACGGTGGAAACCCGATTCGACCCGACCGGGCGCCCGGCCCAGTCGACCTGCATCGGCACGAGGTCGAGCGCGGGCGGCAACTCCCGTTCGACGCTCTCGCCCGCCGATCGCGGCGCGCTCACCGGTGCGGTCGCGGCGGGCGTCTCGGGCTGTCGGCGCCGCTCGATCGACGGGCCGCCGGGATTCCCGGGCTGTCCTGCCGGCGGTCCGCCGGAGGGTGCTCCGTTCGGCGGTGTCCCAGCCGGTGGCGCTCGCTCGGCGGGACGGGACTGCTGTTCCGTCGCCGGGCGCGACTGGTGTCCCTCCGCCGGCGGCGAACGGTCGGGTGGGACCTGCTGGGCCCCCGTCCCCGGTGGACTCCGTTGCGGGCTCGATCCTGGGGGCTCCCGCGGCGGTCCGGTCGCGGGAGATCCGTTCGGCGAGCGCCCGGGTCCCGGGGAACCGGATTCCCCGGTCGGATCGGGGGGACGACCGACGGGCGCGTCCGCCGTACTCGACCGTCCGCCGGGGGCTCGCTGCCGCGATTCGGGGACGCGCTGCGCACCGGTTGCGCCGTCGGTCGCACCGCCGGCGTCCGCGGGCTCCGCGTGCGCGCCCTCGCCCCCGTCCTCCTCGCTCTCGTCCCCCGCGTCGGCGTCTGTCCCGCCGCGTTCGTCTTTCGGCAGGAACTGCCCGGTCTCCGGGTCCCGGGGCTGACCGTCCGATTCGGTCCCTCCCGCGGGCGCCACGTCCGGGGCGCTGTGCTCGCTGTCGGCCGTGTCGGTGTCGTCGGAACTCATGGTGATCGCCAGCCGTGCGACGCGCTGACACGGGCAGTTCCGGGTGCTGACGCTTAAAAACGGGTGACGATTCGAGCGGTTTCCCCGGCCTTACCCGGCGAGCGCGCGGGCTTTCGACGCTCCCGACCGTTGCAGTCGGCGGTCGACGGTGGCCGCGAGAGCCGCCCTCGGTCGGGAGGTGCGACTCGCGGTACCGCCGGCGGGCGGGACGTCGGTCCGAGACTGGGGCGGTCAGCCCGGCCCGGCGCACTCCTCGGGGAGGTCCCGCTTCGAGAGCCGCTCGGCGCCGCAGGTGACGCAGCGGTAGAACGACTCGCGATAGCCGCGCTGGCCCGCGTGGCCGCGGTGTGATTCGGGGTGCCGCCCGGGGACCCACTCGGTCTTGTCGATGACCAGGTGTGGGCCGACCGGTTCGGCGTCGGGGTAGGACGGTGCGACGGATCTGACGGTGCTGTTGTGGGTGCTCATGTTTCTCGGTCCCACGGCGGTCTGACCCGGCCGTCGACCGCGAATCGGCGCGTCGAGGGGGTCGCCCTCTCTACGCTGTCGACGGGCATAAGCGACTCCCCTGGCAGGGGAGTGACCTGTCGCGGTCCCGGGGTTTCGGCGGCGAATTCACCATTAGCCGTTCGACCGCGTTCGCCGGGCGAGTGGGCCGAGAATCCGGGGGGCCGGCAAAGTTTATTGAGCAATGGAGCGAACGTTCGCCCGTCGGCCGGCGAGCGGAGCGTCCGCGCCGACGCACTTGCCATGACACCGAATCAGGGAGACCCGTCCGACCCGCGGGCACGACAGCAGCGAGGCACCGGCCAGCAACCGCCCCGACAGTCACAGGGCGCGCCGCCGCACCCGCAACCGCCGCGGACACAGCCGCAGGCGCAGCCACCGCAGCCCCAGTCGCAGGGACCGCCCCAGCAGGGCCAGCCGATGCAGGGACAACCACCGCAGGGGCAGCCGTTGCAGGGGCAGCCGTCGCCGACGCCCCAGCCGTCCGCGTCGCAGTACGGGGCGCCCCAGGGGCAGCCCCCCCAGCCGCCGATGGCGCAGCAGGGGATGCCGACGAGCGAGGGATCGCCGGGCGCCCAGCCCCAGCAGATGCAGCAGCCGCCCCAGTCCGAGGTCGGGGCGCAGGGCGGTCGGCAGTCGCCGCGGACGCACAGGAGCCAGACACCGCGAGGGCGATCGCTGCTCAGGCCGGTATCGGTCGACGACGTCGTCGCGGAGGACGTCGTGACCGCCGAGCGGGACGCGCCGGTCCGCGAGGCGGTCGAGAAGATGCGCGAACGCGACGTCGGTGCGGTCGTCGTCGTGGAAGACGACAAGCCGGTCGGCGTCCTCACGGACCGGACGGTCGCCCTGTCGCTAGCAGACACGCCGAACGTGGCGGACACGGCCGTCGAAGAACTGATCGGAGACGACCTGATCTCGGTCGACGCCTCGACGGACATCTTCGAGACGCTCCAGCTGATGCGCGACGAGGGGATCAGGCGGCTCCCCGTCGTCGACGACGAGGGCCAGCTCCAGGGGATCGTGACGCTCGACGACGCGCTCGTCTTGCTGGGGAGCGAACTCGACAAGCTCGCGACGACCGTCCAGAAACAGTCGCCGCGGCTGTGATCGGGGTCGGTCTGACCGAAGAAGTTATAATCGTCGATTAGAAAGCCCGTCTTAATGGCGACCCGAGACCGCCCGTCCTTCGAGGAAATGTGCCGGGCGTTTCCGATCCGGACGAGCCTTTTCACCTTCGGACCGCTCGCAGTCGGTGCCGCGCAGTCGCTCAACGCCGTCGTTCACGGGACGAACCTCTGGATCGTCGCGCTCATCGCCGTCGCGATGGTGGCGTACTCCGTCCTCGTGACGAACTACCATCTGGCCTCGTTCCGGCGGCGGACGATCTGCCGAGGAACCGAGTAAGATGCGGCGCCAGCCCCGGCGCGGACCGATCCCGTCTCAGGTCGCCGTCTCTGTGGGACGATTCGCGGACGGTCGACCGCCGGTCACAAGACCAACGAGACGACCGCCAGTACGAGGAAGATGAGCACGAGCCACTTCGCTATCTCCATGCTCAACCCCGCGATACCGCGCGCGCCGAGCAACGCGGCCACGATCGCGAGGACGAAAAACGCGATCGCGAGCGTGATGAAGTCCCCCGAGAAGAACTGCAAGGGGACCGCGGTCAGCGCGCTGAGCGGGTCGGACAGTCGACCGGCTGCCGTGAGCATACTGAACATGCGTTCTCACCGATGGCTACTCGCCGGCGCCTCATTGTAATAGAGCGGGTACCCCACCTAACGCCGCGTTATTCCCCGAACCGGGGAGTAACGCCGTCTTACCCCGATACACGCCACTTTCAGACCTGGTACCGCTTCCACCCGCACGCCCCACGAACGCGACCGACGCGCCAGTCGCGGCGTCCGCTGCCGGACGGCACGAGACCGACCACGTGCGAGATCGAACACCGGAGCGGCGACGTCGGTCGGTAGGGACGGAAACCCCGGCGGGGAGAGCGGGCCGTCGTCTGAACTGATCGCGATCTGACACAGGTAGGATAGTGCGGAGTGAGCGGAACATTCTTACGTCAGTCTTTCCGATGGTACGCCGACGCTACCGGCGCCGGATCCCAGAGTATGCCAGACGAACCCACCCCCGATCCCCGAATGGAGTCTGACTACGTCGAGACGTACAGCGTCGCAGACGGCGACGGGTCGGTGACGCTCGTCGGCGTCGTTCACGACCACCCGTCCAGCGTGTATCGCGTGCGTCGCGTCGTCGAGCGAGAGCGCCCCGCCGTCCTGGCGGTCGAACTCCCCCCGCTCGCGGTGCCGCTCTACGAGACGTACGCGTCGGACCAGGAGACGCCACCCCCGTTCGGCGGCGAGATGAGCGCGGCGATCCAGGCCGCCGAGACCGACCACGTGGTCGGCATCGACGGGCCGTCGACGGCGTTCTGTCGCCGTCTCGCCCGAACGCTCGTCGCCGAGCGGGCGTCACTCGAGACGGCGGTGCGATCGGTCCGCGGGGTCGCGTCCGTCGGCAAGACCGCGCTCGCGTGCCGCACCGCCGCGGCGCTCACCAATCGCACGGGCCTCCGGATCGCCGTCGGCGACCCGACGAGTCACGAGGTGACCCGGACCGACCCGCCGCGACAGCAGGCTGACGACGAGGGTCGACAGATCCGGACCGCCACTGCCGTCCTCGACGCGCTCGAATCCCCGCCGGCCTCGCGCGTCCGGTCGGAGACGCGCGAGGCGCACATGGCCGACCGACTACGAGACCTGTGCGCGCGTGGCGACGTCGTCGCCGTCGTCGGACTCGGTCATTTCGAGCCGATCCGCGATCGGCTGACCGACCGCCACGAGACGGCGTAGTCACCGGTCGGCCTCTCGCGTTGACCCTGTCCCTCCCCGAGCAACTCTGTTCCAGCAGCACGCGTTCGCTCACCCACGTTCGGCAGTCCGTCTATCCGTTCCCAGATATATTCGAATTATCTAATACTTCTAATTTTGGTATGACTGCTCGATATTGGCCGGGGACTCCGGATCGTTAATATCCTATGAGAATTGATCAGATCCCACGAGAATAGATCGAAAGACCTCACAATATGGCGAGTATTTAGTACTAAAATACAGATATTTGAGCGAATCTCGGACGACACTCCTCTTAGCGGCCGCACTAGCTGTCGGTCCCTGGCTATACTATCTACCTCCAGATTTACTCGTTATACCGTCCAATATCTGGGAGTACGGCTTTCCACATTGTTGTTCGACTACTCGGCATATCACTCGCGACTGTTCCGGAACGATACATATATTTAGAGTGGCTAGAATAGTTTTCTAAAATAACTCTGTCACTCTCGCTATCCGGTTCTGGTGCGAGATCGGGTTGCCTCGATTCAGTACCGCGGGGGCACTGGTCAGCTGCGCTTCGGAAGCCACGTTACGTATCTCCCCAGGTCAACGCCAACTCGTCCAAGTCCCGTGCGCCTTTCGCCCGCACGCGCATGAAGAGAAACCCAAACTCGAATTGTCTGTCGTCAGCATCGGGTCGGCCACGTCGACTCGTCGAGGTCCGTACGTGTGCGAACGGTTCGAACCACGCAGGCAAGTCGAAAGTATTTAAACTAACTACCTTGGTATTGAGCCATCCCCACGCCTTCGTGTGGTTATCACTCACAGAGGTGGTCTGTTTTCGCAACGTTTAATATGGGTAGCCGTCTACGATTATATCCGTTCGAGGGCAGTGGAAGCGGGGACGTCCCGTGGTCCATTGTCCGCGACTACGCGGTGACGAAGCCCGGACCCGACCGCCGGATCGCACTTAAGGTCGGTGTGGCTGCGATTGTCACACCGGCGCCGTCGTGTGATTTCGGGACACGGTGGGTGCGGACTTCGAAACCATTAAGTGGGGTAACCCACTACGATGATATCCGCACGAGGGAAAACGGGACGCGGCCTCAGGCCGCACCGTCTTCCCGACCCATGAGGATTCCACCCCTGCGGTCCGCCGTACAGATGGGATCTGATGTGAGCCTTGACAGTTCGGTGATACCCGATCGGAACGGCCGATGTGGTGTTACCGACTGACGGACCAGACATACGCACACGTTCATTCGTGTGCACACACGTTGATAGCGTGTCTCCGCCAGATCCCAGCCTCGAGCTGGGAAACCATTCCGGTTGATCCTGCCGGAGGCCATTGCTATCGGAGTTCGACTTAGCCATGCTAGTCGCACGGGTTCAGACCCGTGGCAAATAGCTCAGTAACACGTGGTCAAACTGCCCTACAGATCGGGATAACCTCGGGAAACTGAGGCTAATCCCGAATCGGGCTCTCAGGCTGGAGTGCCGAGAGTCTCAAACGCTACGGCGCTGTAGGATGTGGCTGCGGCCGATTAGGTAGACGGTGGGGTAACGGCCCACCGTGCCGATAATCGGTACAGGTTGTGAGAGCAAGAGCCTGGAGACGGAATCTGAGACAAGATTCCGGGCCCTACGGGGCGCAGCAGGCGCGAAACCTTTACACTGCACGACAGTGCGATAGGGGAACTCCGAGTGCGAGGGCATACAACGCCCTCGCTTTTCTACACCGTAAGGTGGTGTAGGAACAAGTGCTGGGCAAGACCGGTGCCAGCCGCCGCGGTAATACCGGCAGCACGAGTGATGGCCGATTTTATTGGGCCTAAAGCGTCCGTAGCTGGCCGTTCAAGTCTGTCGGGAAATCCAGTGGCTCAACCACTGGGCTGCCGGCGGAAACTGGACGGCTTGGGACCGGAAGATCCGAGGGGTACGTTCGGGGTAGGAGTGAAATCCTGTAATCCTGAACGGACCACCGATGGCGAAAGCACCTCGGAAGCACGGATCCGACAGTGAGGGACGAAAGCTTGGGTCTCGAACCGGATTAGATACCCGGGTAGTCCAAGCTGTAAACGATGCTCGCTCGGTCTGGCGCAGGCTACGAGCCTGTGCTGTGCCACAGTGAAGACGCAAGCGAGCCGCCTGGGAAGTACGTCCGCAAGGATGAAACTTAAAGGAATTGGCGGGGGAGCACTACAACCGGAGGAGCCTGCGGTTTAATTGGACTCAACGCCGGACATCTCACCAGCACCGACAATGTGCAGTGAAGATCAGGTTGATGACCTTATTGGAGCCATTGAGAGGAGGTGCATGGCCGCCGTCAGCTCGTACCGTGAGGCATCCTGTTAAGTCAGGCAACGAGCGAGACCCGCGTCCGTAATTGCCAGCAGCACCCTTGTGGTGGCTGGGTACATTACGGAGACCGCCACGGCTAACGTGGAGGAAGGAACGGGCAACGGTAGGTCAGCATGCCCCGAATGTGCTGGGCAACACGCGGGCTACAATGGCCTGGACAGTGGGTTACAACACCGAGAGGTGGCGTTAATCCCCTAAACCGGGTCGTAGTTCGGATTGAGGGCTGAAACTCGCCCTCATGAAGCTGGATTCGGTAGTAATCGCGTGTCAGAAGCGCGCGGTGAATACGTCCCTGCTCCTTGCACACACCGCCCGTCAAATCACCCGAGTGGGGTCCGGATGAGGCTCGGATACCCGAGTCGAATCTGGGCTCCGCAAGGGGGATTAAGTCGTAACAAGGTAGCCGTAGAGGAATCTGTGGCTGGATCACCTCCTACTGACCGAGACCGGGGCGACGCCCCGGCTCACTTACGAAAGTCCTGCCCTCGTGGCAGGCACCCGGTGACACTCCCGGTCGTCGCGATCGGGCACCGAACTGTCAAGGCTCACACTTCCCTCTCACGAGGGAGACCGAGCAGGCAGCGCACCTCTTTGAGGTGTTCTCGGTTCGAATCCGAGTCGGTCAATATAGCGGGCATCGCGCCCGCAGAACATATGCACCATCCCGCGAAAGCGAGGTTGGGAAGGGTTCGATGCCGTCTCCGACGACCGCCGGAGGCGCGCGATGACGGCCGTGTGTACGTGCAATCCAGACGTCAACTGGATCCGTATCATCGGGATACGTGTATCCGACGAAGTGGCTACTATGCCACTCGGTGAATGGCTCGGCTCGAGTGCCGACGAAGGACGTGCCAAGCTGCGATAAGCCTGCGGGAGCTGCATGGAAGCGAAGAACGCAGGATGTCCGAATGGGAATCCCCACCGCAATTGCTTCGCGCAATGGGGAACGCCGGGAATTGAAACATCTTAGTACCGGTCGGAAAAGAAATCAACCGAGATATCGTCAGTAACCGCGAGTGAACGCGATACAGCCCAAACTGAAGGCCTCACGGCCAATGTGGTGTATTGGGCCGGCGATCAGCACCAGACCCTTTCTGTGAAGTCTCCTGGAACGGAGCGCGATACAGGGTGAAAGCCCCGTAACGGAAGGCAGTACGGTGTGAGCCGGTTCCGGAGTAGCGGGGGTTGGAAATCCCTCGTGAATACAGCAGGCATCTACTGCTAAGGCTAAATACTCCTCGAGACCGATAGCGAACAAGTAGCGCGAGCGAACGCTGAAAAGTACCCTCAGAAGGGAGGCGAAACAGGGCCTGAAATCGAGTGGCGATGGAGCGACGGGGCATACAAGGCCCGTTCGAAAACGACCTGTGGGCGACCACACAGTAGGACCGAACGGGAGCCGATGTTCCGTCGTACGTTTTGAAAAACGAACCAGGGAGTGTGTTTGTTTGGCGAGTCTAACCGGTTCATCCGGGAAGGCATAGGGAAACCGACATGGCCGCAGCGCTTTGCGCCAGGGCCGCCGTGTTCAAGCGCGGGGAGTCAAACTGACACGACCCGAAACCGGACGATCTACGCGTGGGCAAGACGAAGCGTGCCGAAAGGCACGTGGAGGTCTGTTAGAGTTGGTGTTTTACAACACCCTCTCGTGACCTACGTGTAGGGGTGAAAGGCCCATCGAGTTCGGCAACAGCTGGTTCCGACCGAAAAATGTCGAAGCATTACCCCTGCCGAGGTAGTTCGTGGGGTAGAGAGACTGATTGCGCGGACCGCCCTCGAGAGAGGTCGGCCGTGCTGTCAAACTCCGAACCTACGAACGCTGTCGACGCAGGGAGTTCGGTGCGCGGGGTAAGCCTGTGTACCGTGAGGGAGACAACCCAGAGTCGGGTTAAGGTCCCCAAGTGTGGACTAAGTGCGATCGAAGGTGGTCTCAAGCCCTAGACAGCCGGGAGGTGAGCTTAGAAGCAGCTACCCTCCAAGAAAAGCGTAACAGCTTACCGGCCGAGGTTTGAGGCGCCCAAAATGATCGGGGCTCAAGTCCACCACCGATACCTGACCGCAGATTTCAACTTCTGACCGTGTAGGTCGGCGTTCTGATTGGGTGGAAGCACGGCCGAGAGTTCGTGTGGACCGATTAGAAACGAAAATCCTGGTCATAGTAGTAGCGAAAGTCGGGTGCGAATCCTGACGGCCAAAAGAGCTAGGGTTCCTCAGCACTGTTCGTCAGCTGAGGGTTAGCCGGTCCTAAGTCTCACCGTAATTCGAATGAGACGAAATGGGAAGCAGGTTAATATTCCTGCGCCGCTGTTCATTGAAAGTCGACGCCTTGGGTTCACCTGAGCCGGGCAATCGCCCGGTCGACCTGTCCAACTCCGTGGAAGCCGTAATGGCACGAAGCGGACGAATGGCAGTATAGCGCAAGTCAGGCTACCCTGGGGCCCGTGAAAAGACGAGAACAGTGTCCGTACCGAGAACCGACACAGGTGCTCATGGCGGAGAAAGCCACGGCCTGTCGGGATCAATCGACGTTAGGGAATTCGGCAATCTAGTCCCGTACCTTCGGAAGAAGGGATGCCTGCCTCGGAGAGAGGCAGGTCGCAGTGACTCGGGGGCTCCGACTGTCTAGTAACAACATAGGTGACCGCAAATCCGCAAGGACTCGTACGGTCACTGAATCCTGCCCAGTGCGGGTATCTGAACACCTGGTACAACAGGACGAAGGACCCGTTAACGGCGGGGGTAACTATGACCCTCTTAAGGTAGCGTAGTACCTTGCCGCTTCAGTAGCGGCTTGCATGAATGGATCAACGAGAGCCCCGCTGTCCCAACGTTGAGCCCGGTGAACTGTACGTTCCAGTGCGGAGTCTGGAGACCCCCAAGGGGAAGCGAAGACCCTATAGAGCTTTACTGCAGGCTGTCGCTGGGACGTGGTCGCTACTGTGCAGAGTAGGTAGGAGCCGTTACACAGGTACCCGCGCTAGCGGGCCACCGAGGCACTCATGAAACACTACCCGGTAGTGACTGCGACCCTCACTCCTGGCGGAGGACACCGATAGCCGGGCAGTTTGACTGGGGCGGTACGCGCTTGAAAAGATATCGAGCGCGCCCCAAGTCCATCTCAGCCGTGTCGGAAACGCGGCGAAGAGTGCAAAAGCAAAAGATGGACTGACAGTGATCTTCCCAACGAGGATCGCTGACGTGAAAGCGTGGTTTAGCGAACCAATTCGCCCGCTCGATGCGGGCCATTGCTGACAGAAAAGCTACCTTAGGGATAACAGAGTCGTCACTCGCAAGAGTACATATCGACCGAGTGGCTTGCTACCTCGATGTCGGTTCCCTCCATCCTGCCCGTGCAGAAGCGGGCAAGGGTGAGGTTGTTCGCCTATTAAAGGAGGTCGTGAGCTGGGTTTAGACCGTCGCGAGACAGGTCGGCTGCTATCTATTGGGGGTGTCATTGGTATCTGACGGGAACGTCCGTATAGTACGAGAGGAACTACGGATGGTGGCCACTGGTGTACCGGTCGTCCGAGAGGGCGCTGCCGGGCAGCTACGCCACACGGGGTAACGGCTGAACGCATCTAAGCCGGAAACCCACCTGGAAAAGAGATACCGCCGAGGTCACTCGTAGAAGACGAGTTCGATAGACTCGGGGTGTACGCACCGAGGCAACGAGGTGTTTAGCCCGCGAGTACTAACTGACCGAAGCCACCAATCATAACCGCATTTGGATATACGGACCCGTGATACGGGTCCAGGCGGAACCTGGATTGCACGTACATACGGTCGTCGCATCGGATCACCGATACTGGCGTCCCGGACATCGTCCGGGCGCGCGGTTCGATTCCGCGGATCGGCGTTAGGGCGGCCATAGCGGCGGGGTTACACCCGTACCCATCCCGAACACGGAAGTTAAGCCCGCCTGCGTTTCGGCGAGTACTGGAGTACGAGAGTCTCTGGGAAACCTGATTCGCCGCCTCCATTCATCTCCGGCCACATCCGGCCGGGCCCGTTACCCTCGACCAGTCTCAACGCTGGTCGAGGGTTTTCGTCGTTTATTGCAGAGTACCAACAGCGTCGCGTCGGAACTCGTCTGCGCTTAGAGGCCGTCGACGTCTTCGAGCGCCTCGGTCGCGACATCGCCGAGCTCGCCGGCTTCGATGTGGGAGTAGCGCTCGCGGACCATCTCCTCGGAGTTGTCGAGGTAGCGGGCGGCGACGGTGTAGCCGAACGCGCGGACGAGGACTTCGCCCATCCCGCGGCGGCCGCCGTGGGGGGCGAGGTAGTCGTGTTTCGGGTGGTCGACGTCGATATCGGCTGCGTCGGTGAGCCGTCGGAGGACCGAGCGCGCGCCGTCGGTCGTCATCGACGGTGGGCGGACGTCCTTGTCGAGAGCGAGGAGGAGATCGCGGGCGAAGCCGTCCCGACGTTCGTCGACGGCCTCCGGACGGAGACCGCGGTCGGCCAGCTCGTTCTGGACCAGAGTCGCGAGCGTTCGATGGTCGAACGTCGGGAAGA
Organism: Halosimplex rarum; assembly: GCF_047715405.1. Taxonomy (NCBI): domain Archaea; kingdom Methanobacteriati; phylum Methanobacteriota; class Halobacteria; order Halobacteriales; family Haloarculaceae; genus Halosimplex; species Halosimplex rarum. The sequence goes on along the minus strand of NZ_CP180414.1, from coordinate 30,303 downwards.
CGGGCCAGCGTTCGGAGGGGGGATCGAGCAGGCGACGGTAGGTGGCGAGCGGTCTGTGGGTGGGGTCAGGGAGACCGGCAGCGTCCCACTGCTGCTTCTTCCGGTAGACGGTCATCCGGCCGTCGTCGAGGTCGACGTCCTCCCAGCGGACGCCGCGCCGCCGCGGATCATCGGGGTCGCGGAGGAGTTCCCCGACGCGGACGGCTGTGTACGCGAGGACGAACACGAGCGCGCGGTCGCGAGCAGCCCTGATCGCGCCGTACCGAGCGCGCTGTCGGTCCGTCCGATCGTATTCGGAGTCGGAGGTTCTGCTTCGATATCCCGCGAATCGTTCGACCGCTTCGCGAGCGCGTTCGTCGACGTGGCGCGTGAGGCTGTGGCGCTGCTCGGCGCTCCAGGCCTGTTGGTCGCCTGGCTTGCGGCCGTCGTCCTCGGGGAGCGGCGCCATCGCGCTCGCCCGCTGGGCGTAGTGGGCCTCCAGATATCCTTCGTTGACGCACCAGCCGCACCACGCGGAGACGTAGGCGTAGTACGTCCGGACGGTGTTCTGTTTCAGCCCGCGGTCGCCGGCGAGGTGGCGCGCGTACTCGCGGAAGACGCGCTCGTCGAGGTCGGTAAACGCCGGATCGCGCTCGGCCTCGGTGGGGGTGATACCGTGCCAACTGTCGCCCCCATAGTTGCCGGCGGCCCACCCGCGGAACCGATCGAGTTCGCGCGCGGCGTTCCGGCGATAGTTCCCGCCCTCGCCGCCGCGGCCTTTCCCTTTGTCCCGCAGGTAGCGATCGAACGTCTCGTCGAGTGAGGTCGAGCGCGCGCGATCAGTCATCGAGCACGCTCCGCAGTTCGGTCGGACTCAGTTTCAGCGGCGCTACCCCGGGGGAAGCCCCTCGCTCAGACGGTGGTCGCATTCGTGCGTCACCGACGGGGTGACCACACTTCAAACTGGTCGTGATTATCAGCGTAATCGAGCCCACCTGGCATGCCGATGGTAAGAACCGATATGCCGTTTCTGAGCCCGTCAACACGCCGTTTCGGGAACATCAGCTATTTATAAATCCTATTTCGATATACGAATTTGGGGCAGAGATACGAGTTAGCGGCGTGGACTTCCAGAAGGTTCGGTTAGTCCATCCGTTCGTCGCTGGCGGCCGCCGTCGATAGCGCTTCCCCGGCCTCGGTTTCGGAGCGGTCGGGCGTCGGGTCGGAAGCCTGTTCGACCGTCCGGGTCCCACCGGACAGCGCCCGGAGTGAGAAGACGAGGACTGCACCGAGAAGCACGAGTGCGCCTGCGACGCCGAAAGCCACAGCGTACCCGAATGAGGCTGCCCAGCCGCCGAGTAGACCACCGATCCCGCCGGCAACGGCGCCGAGCGCGGTGTGGACGCCGAGGACGTCCCCGCGGACGCTCGGCGGCGCGAGGCGCGTGACGATGGCGGTGCCGACCACGGCGATGACCGCCCAGGTCAGTCCGATGGCGGCCAGTCCGACGCCGGCGACGCCGAGTCCGACCGACAGCGCACCGATCCCGGCCACGAGAGCGACGGCGGGGAAGAGGAGGCCGCGAGCAGCGAGCGCGGCCGACTGGAGCAGGCGGACGTCGTACTTCGACGCGAACCGCCCCGCGCCCTCGTAGAGGACGGCGGACGCGAGACTGGACACCAGGTACAGGGCGAAGATCTGGCCGGAGTCGAACCGGACGTCGGTGAAAAAGAGCGGGAGCGGCGCCCAGAAGGCGGCGAAGCCGGTGAAGAAGAACACGACCGCCACCAGGTACGTCGCCAGTGCGGGGTCGAGTCGGCGAAGCGCCTGCCGTGGAGCGAAGTCGCGAGTCGTCCAGTACAGCCGGTTCGGCGAGAACGCGAACGTGGCGCCCCTGACGTTACGCCGGGAGTTCGTCACGAGTCGCGCGATCCGTCGCACCTTCTGCTCGCCCGTGACGTGCGCGTCTGCAGAGGGCCGAGGCAGCGTTCGCGCGGCGCTGAGCGCGCTCGCCCCCGCACAGGCCGCGAGCACCCAGAACAGCACGCGAGTGGCCGCGTCCGCGCCGACGACGCGGACGCCGACGAGCGGCCAGACCGTCCCGAGCACGAGCCCGCCGGCCCAGCCGTACCCCTGATACTTGTTGAGGAGGCCGATCCGCTCGCTCCACGCCGACTCCGGCGCGTCGTCGACGACGACCATCGTCAGCACGGGTGCGACCGACGCGACGACCAGCCACAGGACCGCGTTGGCGGCGATCACTGCACCGACGTCGGTCAGCAGCGGGACCGCCGCGAGCGCGAGGGCGACCGTCGCCAGCGTCGCGAGGACGAGCGAGCGGCGGTGGTCGACCCGGTTAGCGAGCCGGCCGAACGCGACGGCACCGGGCGCGCCGATGAGCGCCGCCGTCGACGCAAGGATTCCGAGCTGGAACGGCGAGGCGCCCAGCTGCACGAGATAGAGCGGCACCAGCAGCGAGGCCCCGCCGAACGCCACCGAGCCGAGGCCCCACGAGTACAGCCAGCGTTCAGCCACGGGGTCTCAGAACGCCTCTTTCGGGGCGACGCCGACGCCGTCGCGGCGGAACTGGAGCACGTGCGTGAAGTCGTCCATCGACACCAGGCCGACCGCCCGGCCGTCCGATTCGATGAGAGCGAGCCCGGAGGGGTGCTGGCTCAACTGGGCGAACGCCTCGAAGGCGTCGGCGTCGAGCGCGAGCGTCGGCACGTCTTCGACCATGATCGACCGCACCGGCGTCGACTCGCGGTCGGCTGCGTCCGAGCGCCGCACCGCGTCGAGTGTGACGACGCCGACGATGGACCCGCCGTCGGTCACGGGGTAGACGGTTCGGCGGTCGCGGACCATCCGGTCGGTGAACTCGGCGACCGACGCGTCGGCGTCGATGGGCTCCGCGTCGAGCGTGGCGACGTCTTCGAGCGTGACCCCGTCGAGCAGCGCCTGCAGGGCGACGGCCCGCGACTCCGAGGAGGCGGCGCCGTAGAGGAACAGCGAGAGGAGGATCAGCAGCGGTGCGAAGTTGAGGACGCCGACGATGGCGAACAGGATGGCGAAGGCGGTGCCGAAGCGGGCGGCCGACCGGGTCGCGACCTCGTAGGGCTGTGTCCGCGCCAGCAGCGCGCGGAGGACGCGACCGCCGTCCATCGGGAACGCCGGGAGCATGTTGAACACCGTCAGGACGACGTTCGTCACGACGAGCCAGCCGAACACGAACGTCGTGATCGGGGTCGACGCCGGCAGCGCGAGCACGACCAGGTAGCAGGCGGCGGCGACGAGCACGCTCGTGATCGGACCGGCGATAGCGATCCAGAACTCGCGGTTCCACTCGCGGGGCATCGACTCCAGCGCGGCGAGACCGCCGAGCAGCCACAGCGTGATGGACTCGGTGCCGATACCGTACCGGCGGGCCGCCCAAGCGTGGCCGAGTTCGTGGATCCCGACGCTGACGAACAGCCCGACGGCCGCCGTCGCGCCGATCACCCACGGCGTCGAGCCCTCCCGGAGGGCGGCTGCGTCGACGGCGTGGGGCGCGAAGCCGTCGACGATGCCCGCGTAGGTGTCGATCTGCGTGCCGCTCCCGATGACCCAGGCCAGGATGGGGAGGAAGACCAGCAGAGAGACGCTGATCTTGATCGGAATACCCCAGATGCGCGCGATGGTGTAGTTTCTCACTGGCCTATTTCGGGTCTCGTGGACGGTAATACCCATTGGTCGCGGCACCTCTGGGGCGGTCGCTCGGCCGTTGTCTCGGCTCGTCGTGTCAGTTCACCGCGTCGGCTCGACTGGGTCAGCGACGCCGGCCGTCCCCGTCGGTTGCGAGCGGGCGTCGGGATTCGGCGAATCCCGCCTCGACAGACGGGGACTGCTCGACGTCGCGGGCCGCGAGCGCGCGCCGTCGCTCGACCTCTGCCTGGACGGCGTCGGTGACTCGGGGATGGGTTCCGAAGGGGTCGGCGTAGGCCATCCCGCCGCGCTCGAGTTCGAGCGCCGCAGGCACCCGTTCCTCGGTCGCCTCGGAGCGGGTCACGAAGAGCGGAACCGCGACGGCCGAGTCGTTGGTCACGTTGTACCTGACACACTCCACTGCCGGATTCTGGAGGAGATAGCAGGTCACGATCTCGCCGTAGTCGGTCCGCTCGCGGAGGCGAGTCGCGTGGTAGTCGGCGGTCCGACGGTGGTACGGCTTCGAACTGCTGCCGAAGCCGACGAGGACGAGCGACGCGTCCGCGGCCGCCGGCGCCAGTTCCGCGCCGCGTTCCGCGATGACCTCGGTGACTGCCGGGCTCGACCCGATCGGCTCGCAGTACCGCACGTCGCCCGAGAGGTACGACAGCGCGCGGGGGACGCGGTCGAGCGTCTCGTGGGTGTGCGCCGCGCACATCGGGACCGCGTACACCGTGTCGGCGTCGATACCCTCGAACTGCGCGCGCAGTTCGCGGACCGGTTCGCGCTCGTAGGTCGCCACCTCGACCGCGTCGACGACGCCCCGCCGCCGGAGCCTGTCGGCGTGGGCGCTCATGACCTCCCCCCCGTTTCGCGCCGCGCGGCCGACGAGCAGGATCGATTCCGTCGTCATGTCTCGCCCTGTATAACAATCATACTTGAACTACACCAATCTCGGTTGTGTTATCGGGTGAGTCGGGCTCCCAGATAAGTGTTGGCCACCGGCGTCCGCGGTCGGAACTCACCGTCGGTCGGCGAATGGTATCTGGTCGCGAGAAGCGTCTATTCGGGCGTTCTCCCGCTATGGGAGTTCGATCGACCCGTTCCGCGCGTCGCTGGCCACGTGGACGAGTTCGTTCGTCAGTCCGGCCGCCAGACCGCTCCCGCCGCGTCGGCCGACGTTCGTGATCGCCGGAACGCCGTGGGAGGCGGCGACCTCTCGGAGCCGCTGCCGGCTCTCGGCGGCCTTCACGAATCCGACCGGCGTGGCGACGACGACGGCCGGCCGCGTTCCGTCCTCGATGCAGTCCGCGAGGGCGAGCGCCGCGGTCGGTGCGTTCCCGACCACCGCGATGGCGTCGTCGTAGACGCCCCCCCGGTCGAGTTCGAGCACCGACGCGGCGGTCCGGGTCATCCCGGTCCGCTCGGCCAGTTCCGCGCCGTTCCCGATGGCTTTGCGGACGGGGCAGTCGTGGCCGCGACCGGTGATCCCGGCTTTCACCATCGTGATGTCGGTGACGATCGGTCGCTCCGCGCGGACGGCGTGCGCGCCGGCGACGACGGGTTCGTCCGCGGTCTCGCCGGTGAACCGGACGAGATGCTGGAATTCGGGGTCGCCGGTCGCGTGGACGCTCTTCTGGCGGATCCGGTCGGCGAGCGTCTCGTCGGGGACGAGTTCGCGCACGCGGTCCATCGAGGTCTCGGCGATCGCCATGGCGTCCGCGGTGGTCGCACCGAGGTCGGCGTACTCGTCGGTGTCGTCGGCTCCGCAGGACTCGCCGGTCGCCGCTTCGCCCCCCTCAGTCGTCATCGCTGAGTACCCCTGGTGGGCCCGCAGAACCCGCGCGTCCCTCGATATCGCCGTCCGCCCGGAGGTTGAGGTCGCGGAGCCGGTCGGCGGTCGCCTGGTCGGCGTCCCACAGCCCGCGGTCGATCGCTTCGAGGAGAGTGTCGGTGATCGACTCCAGCGCCCACGGGTTCACGTCGCGCAGCCACGCCTGGCGCTCGTCGTCGAAGGCGTAGCGCTCGGCGACCGAATCCCAGAGCGCGTCACTGACGACGCCGGTCGTCGCGTCCCAGCCCAGCACCACGTCGACCGTCGACGAGAGGTCGCCGGCGCCCTTGTAGTCGTGGTCCTCCATCGAGTCGAGCCAATCGGGGTTGAGAACCCGCGCCCGCATCGCCTTCCGGACCTTCTCCTCGTTGGTGTACACGTCGACGTTGTCGGGATCGCTGGAGTCGCCGACGTAGGACGCTGGCTCCTCGCCCGCGGCCTCTGTCACGGCAGTGATGAACCCGCCGTGGAACGCGTACCAGTCCGAAGAATCGAACTCGTCCTGTTCGGCGGTGTCCTCGATCTTGACCGTCGCCTCGACGCTGCCGAGGCGGCGCTCGAAGGCGTCGTGGGCTTCGGTCGTCTTCCCGCGGGAGCCGAGCGCGTAACCGCCCCACTGGACGTACACGTCGGCGAGATCCGATCTGTCTTCCCAGTTGCCTTCGTCGACGGCCTTGTTCGTCCCGGCGCCGTAGCCGCCGGGCCGCGTCGTGAACACGCGGTGTTTCACCGCGGATTCGGCGTCGCTCTGGTCCATCCCGTCGGCTGCCAGCTCCGCCGCGTCTTCTTCGACGTGCTTTTTCACGTAGTTCCGCTCGTGCGGTTCGTCGAGCGCGACGACCGCGTCGACGGCGTCGTGGACCACACTGGCGGCCTGCGGGAAGGCGTCGCGGAACAGGCCGGAGACGCGCGTCGTCACGTCGATCCGCGGGCGGCCGAGGTCGTCGAGCGGGATGGGGTCCACGTCGTCGATCCGCCCGGCGTCGGTCCAGACAGGCTCGACGCCCATCAGCGCGAGCACCTGTGCGATGGTCTCGCCGCGAGTCCGGACCGTCGGTGTGCCCCACGCGACGACGCCGATCTCCTCCGGATACTCGCCCTCCTCGTCGTGGTGTCGTTCGGCCACGCCGTGAGCGACCTCGCTGCCGACCTCCCAGGCGGACTTGGCGGGCACCTTCCGGGGGTCGAGCGTGTAGAAGTTCCGCGCCGTCGGGAGCAGGTCGACGCCGCCGCGGGTGGGAGCACCGCTCCCGCCCGGCGGGACGTACTCGCCGGACAGTGCTTCGGCGGTCCGCGGAATCTCCTCGGCGGCACCCCGAACGCGCGGCGCGGCCTCCTCGCAGATGAACTCGAGCACTTCGCGCAGCTCGTCGTGCGCACCGGGTCGGGCACGAGCGTCGCCGAGGGGATCGATGTCGACGACGAGCAGGTTCATCGTCGTCTCGTCGTCCGGACCGGCCTCAACCTCGCTCGCCGGCAGATCGAAGCCGTGGTCGGCCAGCGTCTCGACGAGGTCGAGGCTCCGCTCGTACACCGCGTCGGCGGCCTGCGCGTAGGTCGTGCCGAGGGCCTCGTCGTACTCGCCGGGTCGGGTCCGCATCGCGTCGTAGTCGACGCCGAGCACGCCCGCGACGCTCTCGCGGAGGCTCGGCGCGCCGGGGTTCTCCAGGCGAGTGAGTGCGACGAGGTATTTAGTGAGTCGCTCGCCCGCCGGCGGTTCGCCCATCGTGTGCAGTCCCTTGCGGATCTGCGTCGTCTTCACGTCCGTGAGGTACTCGTGGACGCGCTCGACGAGTTCGTCGATGTCCACGTCGTCGCCGGACACTTCGCCGTCTGCGAGCGTGGTTCCGGCTTCGTCGGGTCCACGTACGTCCGCTCGGTCTCGCAGGTCACTTCGCTCCCCGCTCGACCGTTCCGGGGCGCTACGCGCCCCGCGCTCGTCGATTTCTCCGGCGATACCCAGCTCGACGGCCAGGTCGAGTTCGTCGACGGCCTCGCGGATCAGGTCGTCGAGGTGGTCGCCGTCGTCGCTGCGGGCGTCCTCCATGCCAGCCTCACGGTAGCGGTCGGCGAGCTCCTCTAGATCGGCGAGTTCGTCGTAGGTGCCGGCGGTGTCCATCACGGGCGTCAGGTAGTCGACGACGGCGGCGTACGAGCGGCGTTTCGCCTGGGTTCCCTCGCCGGGGTTGTTGACGATGTAGGGGTAGACGTTCGGGATATCGTCGATCAGCTGGTCCGGCGCGCTCTCGCCGTCGAGACCGACGGTCTTGCCGGGCAGCCACTCCAGGCTGCCGTGCGTGCCGAGGTGGACGACGGCGTCGGCCTCGTAGGTGTTGCGAAGCCAGCGGTAGAAGGCGACGTAGTCGTGGGGCGGCTGGAGGTCCGAGTCGTGATACACCTTCGAGGGGTCCATCCCGAACCCGCGCGGCGGCTGGACGGTGACGAGGACGTTCCCGAACTCGACGCCCGGGATCGCGAACGGTCGGTCAGGCGGGTCGCCCCACTCCGCGACGACGTTCTTGCGGAAGTCGGCGTCGAGCGCGTCGAACCACTCGCGATACCGTTCGGGTGCGACGGTGTCGACGCTCCGCTCGCGAACACCGACGGACGAGTCCGTCGAGCCCGCGCTCGCGTCACTCGCGCGGACGTCTTCGGGCGCGACCCAACGGTCGTCGAGGGTGAGCTGGGCGGTGAGTCGTTCGACGAGTGACTGGCCGCTCTCGGGGAGCGGACTCGTCGACGCGCCGTCGGTAGCGCCCAGATCGTAGCCGCGGGCATCGAGTTCGTCGAGCAAGTTGACCGTGCTCTTCGGCGAGTCGAGGCCGAACGCAGTGCCGATGCCGTCGTCGCTCGGCGGGTAGTTGTGGAGGACGACCGCGACGCGCTTCTCCTCGTTCGGAGTGTGGCGTAGCTCGGCCCAGTTGACCGCGAGCCGGGCGGCGTGGTCGACGCGATCGTCGATCGGGAAGTGCCGTTTCGGCGCGGTGCCGATGTCCGCTTCGTCCTCCGTGCGTTCCTTGCCGCTGATCGGGTGGGTGATCACGTTGCCGTCGAACTCCGGGAGCGCGACCGAGAGCGCGAGTTCGAAGCCCATCACGCCCGTCTCCGACCCGTCGTAGCGCGACCGCGAGCGCATCGTCGTGACGGTCTGCAGGACGGGGACGCCCAGTCTGTCCAGGAACACGTCCTGTGCGCCGTCGCCTTCGTCGTCGCCGGACTGCGTCCGGCTGCCTGAGGGATTCCATCCCTCTCCGCTCGCCGACCGGCCGCGCTCGTCCATCGACAGCGAGAACATGAACGACGAACAGACGGCGTCGACGACGGGGTCGCCGTCCTCCAGCAGCCACTCCTCGGTCACCTGCTCGGCGTCCCACTGCCCCTCGGTATCGGTTGCAGGTTCGCAGAAGACGGGGAGCGCGTCGGCGCCCTGCGCTTCGATGGCGCGGACCTGCGCGTCGACGTAGCGGGTGTTCTCGTGTGTCCAGTGGGACTCGTAGAACCAGACCGCGACAGTCGGCCTGTCGGGGTCGTGCGTCGCGCGGAGGTCCTCGTAGGACGCGCCCGGGTGGTCCGGGTGGTAGACGCCCTCGGTGGGCAGGGCGACGGGGTCGTCGTACTCTCGGCGTTCGCCGCCGTACTCGTCGACGAGGAAGCGGACGCAGTTCGCGAGGTTGCTGGCGCCGCCGCGGTCGAGGTACTCGCAAACGCGCTCGCGGTCCGCCGCGGGGACGGACGTGTCCTCGACCGCGTAGGCGTCGCCGGTCGACGCGACGGCGAGCGGCACGCCGGCGTCGGCGAGGCGGTCGACCGCGTGGTCGTACCCCGGCATGCTCTCCTCGGCGCCGTGGAGCCAGAAGACCACCGCCGTCGCGTCCTCGATTTCGTCGACGAAGGCGTCGACGTCGGTGCCGTCGTCGAAGTCGCTCTCCGAACGGACGACCAGGTCCGCCTCGCACTCGTCCGCCGCCCGCTGGAGCGCTCCCAGTTCGTTCTCCGTCGCGGTGTAGAGACCGATCGTTGGCATAACGTTGTTAAACCCTCATTGCCCTAATACAAGTATGATTGATTTCGGCGCAAGTATAAATGCTTCGCAGGGGCGGAGGGACGGGCTCGCGTTCTCGGCGATCGTCGGGCAGGACGAGCTCAAGCGAGCGTTGCTCGCGGTGGGGGCCAACGAGCGACTGGACGGGCTGTTGATCCGCGGCGAGAAGGGGACGGCGAAATCGACCGCGGTCCGGGGGCTGGCTGATCTGCTGCCGGAGCAGACGGTCGTCGCGGACTGTCCGTACGGCTGTCCGCCGGACGACCCCGACGGCCAGTGCGTCGACTGCCGCGAGCGGGCGGACCCGCCGACGGCCCAGCGAGCGGTCCCACTCGTGACGCTCCCGCTCGGCGCGACGCGCGACCGGGTCGTCGGGACGCTCTCGACCGCCGGGGCGCTGGCCGGCGAGCACGAGTTCGAGCCGGGACTGCTCGCTCGCGCCAACCGGGGGATCCTCTACGTCGACGAGGTGAACCTGCTCGACGACCACCTGGTCGACGTGCTCCTCGACGCGGCGGCGAGCGGCGTCAACCGCGTCGAACGCGACGGTGTGAGCGTCACGCACCCCGCCGAGTTCACGCTCGTCGGGACGATGAACCCCGAGGAGGGCGACCTCCGGCCGCAACTTCGCGACCGGTTCGCGCTGGGCGCGACGGTCACCGCCTGTGAGGACGTGGATCGCCGAGTCGCGATCATCGACCGGGCGCTCGGGCGGACAGCCGCCGACAGTTCCGAGTCGGCGGACAGCGAGACAGACGCGAACGGCCCCGACACAGCTAGTTCCCACGAAGGAAAAACAGGAGACCGTCAGTATCGTCGCCGGCTTCGGGAGGCTCGCGATCGGCTCGACGGCGTCGACCTCCCCGACGAGTTCGCCGCGGAGATCGCCGAGCTGTGCCGGGACGCGGGGCTCGACGGCCACCGCGGCGACATCGCCACCGCCCGCGCCGCGCGGACGTTCGCGGCGCTCGACGGCCGGTCGAAGGTGATCGAGCCCGACGTGCGGCGGGCGGCGACGCTCGCGATCCCCCACCGTCTCCAGTCGCGACCGTTCGAGGACGCCCCCGACCCCGACGAACTCCTCGACGAGCGGTTCGGCGACGGTGACGACGAGGAAGGCGGACGGGGTCCGGACGATCAGCAGACGGACGACCAGCAGGCCGAGGAGGGGAGTCAACCGGCCGACGGCGACGACGCGAACGGCTCGGCTGAGCCGGGTGACTCAGCCGACGAGGACAGCCGAGAGCGCGAGCCGGATCGCGACTCGTCCGGGCCGAACGCGGAGAGCGGCGCGGCGGTTGAGACGGAGAGCCGCGATGCAGCGGGCGACGAAGGAGACACCGACGGGCACGATGCCGACGGGTGCGACGCCGACGGGTGCGACGCCGACAACGGCGACGAGCGGGAAGCGACGCCGGTCGTTCCGGGACAGTCCCGTGCAGCGGTCGGGAACGCGAGTGCGCCCGATATCGAGGTCTCGGAGGCCGTCGATGCAGGCGCGGCCGACGGCGGGAAGCGAGCGCAGGCCCGGCCCACAGCCGACGGCGACGGGCCGCGCGTCCGGGAGCGGCGTGCAGACGACGCGGATGACGTGGACGCCGCGGCGTCGGTCCGGGCGGCCGCCGCCCGCGGTGCGTCCTCGGTCGATTCGCGGGATCTGCGTCGGTCTGTCCGGCGGAGCGACGCCGGTGCGCTGGTCGTGTTCGTCGTCGACGCGAGCGCGTCGATGCGCTCGGCCATGCGGGCGGCGAAGGGCACCGTCATGGAACTCCTGCGGGGCGCCTACCAGCAGCGCGACGCGGTCGCGTTCGTCGCGTTCGCCGGCGACGACGCCGAGGTCCTGCTTCCGCCGACCGACAGCGTCGCACACGCGGCACGTCACCTCAAGGACCTGCCGACGGGCGACCGGACGCCGCTCTCCGCCGCGCTCGACGCCGCGGGCGACGTGCTCGACCGCGCCGACCCCGCGGCCGGCGTCGTCGTCCTGGTCACCGACGGCCGGGCGAACGTCGCCAGCGAGAGCCCGGTCGCGGAGACCCGCGAGGCCGCGAAGCGACTCGATCGCCGCGACCCGCACGTAGTCGTCGTCGACGCCGACGCTGACGCTCCCGGCCTCTGTGACCTGATCGCCGACGAGACCGACGGCGCCCGTGTCCCGCTCTCGGCGCTGTCCGCGGACCGGATCGACGCGGCCGCCGGCGCCGTCCGCGAAAGCTAGCTTTCGTTCGTCCGGTAGATTTACAATCTAATTTGTTGTAGTCCAACCGTAGTTTCATATGTCGACCGCCAACGACACCGTTCACGGCCGCATCGAACAGGCACGGGTGGAACTGACCCCGACGCAACTGATCGCGGGGCTCGGACTCGCCGTCGCGCTCGGGTTCGCGCTGCTGTTCGTACAGGAACCGACGATGCACGACGCGATGCACAACTTCCGGCACGCCGCGGGCGTCACCTGCCACTGACCATGCTCGCACGACACGTGACGCGGGGGGTGAAAACGGGGCTGGTCGCCGGGCTCGCCTTCGGGCTGCTGGTCGCGCTCGTCGCCAATCCGCTCGTCGCGTTCGCCGACGAACTCGGCCACGAGGGAGGCCACGCGACCGGCGGACAGCACGCCGACCACGCCGAGGGCGCTCACGCCGGCGGAGGCGACACCGGTGCAGACGGTGCCGACCACGAATCGCCCCACGACGGCGCCGTTTCGGCGGCGGTCACTAGCGCCGTGAGCGCCGTCTCGGGCGTCCTCTGGGGCGTGCTCCTCGGCGGCGTCGTCTTCGGCGTCGCCTTCGCCCTCCTCGAACCGGCGATCCCCGGGACCGGCGCCGCGAAGAGCTACGTCCTGGCCGCGGCCGGCTTCGTCACCGTCTCCGGCGCGCCCTGGCTCGTCCTCCCGCCGCAGCCGCCGGGCGCCGAGCAGGCGCTCCCGACGGCGACGCGACTCCCGCTCTACGCCGGGATGATGGTCGCCGGCGCGCTCGCCTGTCTCCTCGCGGGCGCGCTCTACCGGGAGCTGCGCGAGCGACGCGGACGCGTCGCCGCGGCGGCCGCCGCGTCGCTGTCGCTCGGGCTCCTCGCGGCCCCGGCCGCACTCGCGCCGGCGAACGGAGTGACGCACTCGCTGCCGGCCGCCCTCTCGTCCGGGCTGGTGGGACTGGTCGTCTTCGGCCAGGCGTTCCTCTGGCTGGTCCTCGCAGCCGCCCACGCGCGGCTCCGCCGCCCCTCGACGGACGAGCGGGTCAGTGAGGTCGCGACGGAGCCTTCCCGAACGAGGGCCGCGGCGGACTGATGCGCGATCGCACCGAAGAAGTCCGCGAGCGCGGCTTCTCCGACCACGTGCTCGTCTGTACGAACGACCGCGACTCGGAGTACGCCGCCTGCGCCGAGGCCCACGGGGCAGAGGTGTACGAGGCAGTGACCAACTGGCTCCGCGAGCGTGACGTGTTCTGGTCGCGCATCCACGTCGCCGAGACGAGCTGCCTGGGGCTCTGCAGCGCCGACGGGACCGCCATCGCGATCCACCCGCGCGGCCGCTGGTTTTCGGACGTGGTCCCCGGCGACGTCCCCGCGCTGCTCGAACGCGAGTTCGGTCCCGAGGCCACGCGTCTCGGAATCGGTGGCGACTCTATCAGGTGAACGAGTCGAGAGTTCCGAGCGGACGGGACACTACTCGCTGAATCGTGCGACATCGCCCGTCTCAGCCGGGACGGTCGTGAATCCGAGCGTCTGAAAGTCACTATCGAACGTGAAGACGAACTCGATATCGCGGCGTTCGGCGAGCACGCCGGTGAGGTGGTCGACGAGCGTTATCTCCTGATCGTCGTAGCGTTCCAGTGCCTGACAGGCTTCCTCGAAGGCCGCCTCACTCGGGTGAACGACGGTGAATAGCGCCGAATCGCGGACGCGTTGCACGGCCCGTGCCGCCGCGACGGGTCCACCGTACTGGAGGGTCAGCGTGGCGAATTCCGCGAGAACATGCGTGTTCACGTACAGCGGCCGGTAGACGAGATTGCCAGCGGCGATACTGCGAAACACCGTGACGGCTTCGTCGTGGTGCTGGTCGTCGTCGTCGAACCGGGCGTACAGCGCGCCGGTATCGACGAAGAGCGGTGTCGTGCCGGGGCCGCTCATCTACCGTTTTCGTCGTTGACTGCGGCGGCGAGCTCGTCGTCGACCGATTCGGAGACCCCGCTGCGGCCGCTGGAGAACGTCTCCGCGTTCATGAACGGGTCGTCGCTGGACGTCGGTGCCGGCTCGTCGGCGCTGTCGGGGAGCCACCAGACCGCACTCCGGTCACCGACGTCCTTCCGTCGAACGGCGCCTTCGTCGGCGAGTCGAGCGAGTCGCCGGAGCGCCGTCCGTCGAGAGACGTCGACCCCGTCGGCCACTTCCGACGTCGTGAGGACGTGTTCCCCGCTCTCCCGGAAGTACCGGAGGATGTCTTCGTCCGTCACCGACTGCGGACGTCCGCCAGAGTCGCTCATGCAGGTACGTCGACGGGCGAACGGCAAAGGTCTTGTCCGTGAAGGGACGTAACACCGCGGACTGAGTTTTCGTTTTTATAGTTGAGGCCTAAGAAGGACATTTGGGTCGACTCACCTGGGACGGTAGCTGTAGGGGCGGGCGGGCACCGCACTCGACGTCCTCGTGCAGTAGACGGCGAGTTCTTCCACGGGTGCGACCGTCGAATCGTCCGGTGGGACCGCTGTGATGACGCCGTCACCCGTCACGTACACGTAGTATTGTGACGTATACAGTCGCTCTTCGTCGACGGTCGTCTGGGTCCCGTTTTCCGTCGTCTCACTCCTCGACCGGGAACGCCTCGTGGAGCACGTCGTGGGCCTCGCCGAGGCCGTCGCGGACGCTCTCACCCTGTGCCGTCAGCCGGCGGACGGCCCGCTCGGCGTCGCGGACGGCGACGAGTCGGCCGCGCAGGTAGTCGTACTCGGGGTCGTCGGTGTCGGTCGCGGCGACCGTCTCTTCCAGATCGACGAGCGCGGCGTCGAGGTGGCGTTCGACCGCCGAGAGGGTCTGTGCCTCCGCGAGCGCGCCGACGGGGCCGTCGCGGTGGCCCTCCAGTTCCTGCTCCGCGTGTTCGCGGGCGTGGTCGTCGTCCGTGCCGAGGACGTTCATCAGTCCGAGTCGCAGCGCTTCGAGTTCGTAGCAGCTCATGAGTCTGTTGGGTGTTGTGGCGTCGATATTCGCCGTTCAGAGCGTCTGATCGACGAGGTCGGAGACGATACGGTCGCGGTCGAGGTGCGACGAGACGATGCGGTCGGCGTCGGCGGCGTCGACGTCGCTGTACCAGACGCCGTCGGGGGAGACGGCCACCATCGGGCCGTCGCCGCAGCGGCCGAGACAGGACGAGCGAGTGATCCGGGCGTCGCAGGCCTCGGAATCGCGGGCGGCCTGGCGCAGCCGTTCGAGGACGGCTGGCGCCCCGTCCGCGGCGCAGGTCTGGTTCGTGCAGACGGCGACGTGGTGGTCGGGGGCGTCGTGGACGTGCGGGTCGTCGTCGACGGCCTCCCGGTCGGCGTGTGCCTCCCGGTGAGTGAGCGCCCGGAGCATCGCCCGCGCGCCGCCGGCGTCCTCCTCGTAGCCGTCGAGTTCGACCTTGTACTTGCACGTGTCGCAGGACATGTCGACGCTGTCCGTTCGGGCCTCCTGCCAGCGGTCGCCGAGGACGTCCAGCAGCCGCGGGTCCGTCCCGAGCGGGTCGCCCGCCGCCGCGTCGACGTAGGGGTACTCCGCGTCGAATTCAGCTGTTCGGTCCCGGATCCGCCCCGCCAGCACGCCGTCGCCGAGCATGTACGGGAGCACGACGACCGCGTCGGGCCGCCCCTTGGCGACGGTGTGAAGCGTGTCGTCGAGGACGGGTTCGGTGACGCCGATGAACGTCGCCTCGACGCGGTCGAACGCGCGGCCCTCGTAGAGCAGGCGGGCGAGTTTGTGCGCGTCGCCGTTGGCGTCGGGGTCGCTGGACCCGCGGGCACAGAGGACGATCGCCACGTCGTCGGCCGCGCGGTCGACGCCCAGCGAGCGCTCGACGGCCGCCGCCCGGTCGTCGAGCAGGTCGACGAGCGCCGGGTGGATCCCCAGGTGAGCGCCGTTGTGAACGGTGATCTCGTCGTGGTCGGCGCGGGCCCGCTGGACCGCCAGCGGCACGTCGTTTTTGACGTGGCTCGCGGCGAACAGCGACAGCTGGACGACCGTGATCCGGGAGACGGTGGCCGCGAGGCCGGCGATCGCCTCCGAGATGGCCGGTTCGGCGAGTTCGAGGAAGCCGGCGTCGGCGGGGACGCCCAGCCGCGCTTCGAGGTCGGCGGCGAGCGTCCGGACCTGCTCGTTCGACTTCTCGCGGCGGGAGCCGTGGCCGACGAGCAGGACCGCCTCGTCGTCGAGGTTGCCCGGCGCGGCCTGGGTGGCGGTCACGAGAGGTCACCCACCTCCGCGCCGGTCGCGCGTTCGACGCTCCGGCGGAGTTTCCGCCGCCGGTCGGCGGCGTACAGCCCCGAGTCGCCGCTGCCGGCGTAGACCCAGTCGGCGAATCCGGCCGTATCCGCCCCGTCGGCCAGTCCGAACCAGTAGCCGCCCGAGGACGTCTCCGCGAGGTCGTCGGTGGGGGCGTGGGGTTCGGCCGCTCCGAGGAGCGTCCGGACCGTCTCCAGCAGGCGCTCGTCGTCGTGGACGAACGAGACGCCGACCGAGCCCGCGGACTCGCGGAAACAGACGGTGCCGCAGGCTTCGAGGAGGCCGCGGACGAGCGGCGCCCGGTAGTCGTCGAAGGCGTCGAAGCGGTAGCCGCCGGGTCGACCGTCCAGCGGGAGCCCGAGCGCCGCGCTGGCTCGCTCGGCCGGCGCGCCCATCACCTGAAGTTCGTACTCGTCTTCGAATCGGACGATGGAAGCGTCGTGGGCCGACTCGCGGGCCGCGACGCGGCGGTCCGGCCGGTTCGCGCCGGCGACGGTCGCCAGCGCGTCGGCCGCCTGCTCGTCGCCCGCGCGGACGGTCACGCAGTCCGCGACGAGTTCACCGTCACCGGCGACTCGCCCCCAGAAGTACGCCGTCGCCGGCGTCGCCGCGAGCAGGTCGACGGCGGGGTCGGGCGTCGGGCCCTCCGCCTCACTCATCGCCGACCACCGTCACGTCGATGGCGTCAACCGGGCAGGCGCTCGCTGCCTGCCGTGCGTCGTCGAGTCGGTCGTCGTCGAACGCCGCGACGGTCTCGTCACCGTCGTCGCGAGTCCCCACCGGTTCGGCCGACCCGCCCTGGATCCCGGCCAGTCCGTCGGTCGCTTCGACGAATCGGTCGTCGCGGACGAGGCAGGCGAAGACGCCGTCGCAGGCCTCGCGGTCGAGGCGCACGCGGTACTCAGTAGTCATACTTGGACTCGTAGCCTCGCGGCGTGACCATGCGGTCGTCCCAGACGTACGTCTCCGCGTTGCCGACGATGATCGTCGTCGTCATGTCGATAAGGTCGGTCTCACCTAGCTCAGCCAGGTCGCCGAGTTCGACGATCTCGACCCGCTCGTCCTCGCGACCGGCGCCGTGGACGATCCCGACCGGCGTGTCGGCGGCGCGGTGTTCGCCGAGGATCTCGCAGCACTTCTCGAAGTTCTCGCGACGCTTGCGGCTCCAGGGGTTGTAGATCGAGATCGTGAACCCCTCCTTGGCGGCGGCGTGGAGGCGCGACTCGATGGTCGGCATGTCCGTGAGGTGGTCCGACAGCGAGATGCTGACGGTGTCGTTCACGAGCGGCGCGCCGAGTCTGGCGCCGCAGGACTGGGCCGCCGGGACGCCCGGCACCACGTCGAAGTCGACCATCGACGCCGTCGCACCCTTCGATTCGAGGATTTCGAGCGCGAGTCCGGCCAGCGCGTAGACGTTCGGGTCGCCGCTGCCGATGATCGCCACGTCGTTGCCGGCGAGCGCGCGGTCGATCGCTTCCTCGGTGCGCGAGACCTCGCCGCACATCGGCGTGTCGTACAGTTCGTCGGCCGCCTCGCGGACCTCCTCGGGCAGCAACTCGACGTAGGTCGTGTAGCCGACGACGTGCTCGGCGTCCAGCAGCGCCTCGCGGGCGCGCTGAGTCATGCCCTCGGGCTGGCCGGGGCCGAGACCCACTGCGACCAGCCGTCCGGGGTCGGCGTCGAAGTCGTCCACCGTCGATCCGACTTTCTCGTCGGTCGAATCGGACGAGCCGCCGCAACTCGATCCCGAAGCGGACGACGACGTGTCAGATTCCGACGACGCACCGCAAGATGACGACGTGTCCGTTCCGTCGCTCGATGCGCCGCAGGTCGGTTCCGCGTCTGTGCTCGCGTCCGTGGTGTCGGTGGTATCGTCGGTGCTCATGGTCAGAAATCGTCGACGTCACGCCCGCCGCGCGGGGTGACGAGGTGTTTCCCGCGGTCGTTCTCCCAGACCGCCGTCTCCGCGTTCCCGACGAGGATGGAGGTGCCCATCCCGCCGACCTCGTCGTCGTGGTCCGTCGCCTCGCCGAGGGTGGTGATCGTGTAGGTCTCGTCGTCGAGATTGCGGCCGGCGTCGCCGCGCCCGGTGTCGTTGACGATGCCGACGGGGACGTCGTCGGCGCGCTCCTCGCGGATCACCGCGATCGCCCGCTCGTAGTCGCGCCAGCAGTTGTAGAGGACGATCACGAACCCCGAGATGGCCGCCGCTCGCAGTTTCTCCTCGATCTCCTCCCAGCCGCGCCACTTGTCCGACAGCGAGACGGTGCAGAAGTCGTTCGACAGCGGCGCCCCGAGGTTGGCCGCGCCGCCGAGCGCCGCCGTGACGCCCGGGACGACCTCGATCGGCACGTCGTAGGCCTCCTCGGCCTCGGCCATCGTGAACAGCAGGTCGCTCTTGCCGTAGACGTTCGGGTCGCCGCCGGAGACGTGGGCCACGTCCTCGCCGGCGCGGACCCGTTCGAACGCCTCGCGGGCGAGTTCGACCTGCCTCCCCATCGACGAGCGGACGAGCGTCTGCCAGGCGCCGCTGGGCCGCTCCAGCAGTGTTCCCGACTCCGAGCCGGCCGTGGCACCGTCGTCGGTCGCGGTGCCGCCGTCGGTCGCGGCGTCGGGGTCGTCCTCGACCTCGGCGCTCTCCGGCGGCAGGGTCCCGTCGCGGCGGAGGAACTCCTGGTAGAGGGTCGACGCGACGACGCAGTCGGCGGTCTCGATCACGTCCTTGGCGCGCTGGGTCATCGCGTGGGGGAGCCCGGGACCGATGCCGACGACGTAGAGGGTTCCCAGGTCGTCCGCGTCGGCGGTCGCGTCGCTCACGCTACCGCCCCACCGCGACGGTCACGGCGTCGTCGAACCGCTCTTTCTCCCGCGCGAGTTCGTGGTCGCGACCGCCGGCGATGGCCGAGGCCTCCGCGATCCCCGGCCAGCCGATGAGCTCCTTCGATCGGGAGGGCGAGGGACCCTCGAAGCGCTCCAGCGTCTCCTTCTCGAAGAGGACGACCCCGGCGCCGATGGAGTCGGCGGCCTCGTAGAGGCCCTCCTCGCCCTCCTTGCGGGTGCCCGTGGCGACGAAGTCCACGTCGTCGACGGTCAGGTCGAGGTCGTCGAGCGCGCGCTCCCAGGCGTCGACGACCTGCGCGGCGTCGACACCTGAGACGGTGCCGGTGCCGAGGACGACGCCGTCGTCGGCGTTGCGCTTCAGCACCGTGACATCGTCGCCGACGAGTACGGCGCGCGGACCGTCGAGGCGGGCGACCGGGCCGAGTTCCTCGTTCAGTACGGCGAGATTCGTCGCGACGGTGGAGTCGCCGTTGACGACGTGGGTATCGAGGGCTTTGGCCTTGCTCTCGACGCCCTGTTTGCCGGCGGCCTCGCTCGCGGTCGTCATCGCGGGCACGGCGCCGAGCTTCGAGAGGTCGTGGGCGACCTGGTTGGCGCCGTGGTGGCCGCCGGTGATCGGGATGGCCCACGTGAGCGCCTCGTCGACGACGACGATGGCCGGGTCGTCCCACTTGTCGTCCAGCAGCGGCGCGGTCTTGCGCATCGCGATGCCCGAGGCCATCAGCCCCACGAAGCAGTCGTACTCGCCCCAGAGCTCCGCGAAGACGTCGCCGTGGTACTCGACGATGTCGATGGTCTCGTACTCGTCGCCGATCCCCTCGGCGATCTCCTCGGCGGTGTCGAGCTTGCGCTCGAAGCTGATGATCGCGATCTCCTCGGCCACCTCCCCGTCCGAGTCAGGGGTCGAACAGTGGCCGCCGGAGTCGTTCGCGTCGTCCGATGCGTCCGATGCGTCCCTCTCGGTCGTGTCGGTGTCGTCTGTCTCCGTGCTCATTGTCAGTCGTCCGCCTCCTGTTGGGAGTCGTCCGGACTCTCTCCGTTCGCGAACCCGTCGTAGAGGTACGAGCGCTCGTAGCCAGCCTTGCGGGCGGCGTCGCCGATGAGAACCATCGCCGAGGCGCGGTAGCCCGCCTCGTCGAGGCGTTCGCCGATGGTCGCGACGGTCCCCTCGATCACGTCCTCGTCGGGCCAGGAGGCGTGATAGACGACGGCCACCGGGATATCGGGGTCGTGGCCGGCGTCGAGCAGGCGGTCCATCGTCTCGGCGACCGCGTGGGTCCCGAGGTAGAGACAGGTCGTCACGTCGCCCATCCCGACGAACTCGCCGATGTGGTCCTCCTCTGGGTCGAGCGTTTTCCCCTGCGGGCGGGTGAACGCGACGTGGTTGGCGACGCCGTTGAGGGTGAGTTGCGTTCGTAGGGTCGCGCTGGCGGCGAACGCCGAGGTGACGCCCGGGACGACGTACGTCGGCACGCCCTCGTGTTCCAGCGCGTCCATCTGCTCGACGGCAGCGCCGTAGATGGCGGGGTCGCCGCTGTGCAGGCGGACGACCTCGCGGCCGTCCTCGTAAGCGTCGGCCATCAGCGGGACCAACTCTTCGAGTTCCTTCCCGATGCTTGACACCTGGTCGGCGTCGGCGCAGTACTCGGTCAGGAGGTCGCTGTTGACCAGCGACCCAGCGTGGACGACCAGGTCGGCGGCCTCGACGAGTTCCCTGCCGGTGACGGTCAACAGTCCGGGATCGCCCGGCCCGGCGCCGACGAACGGGATCCCCTCCTGGACCTCGCCGGCGGTGCGGTCGGCGACGCGAGGGTCCCGTTCGGTCGCCGCCCGGGCGTCCGCCTCGGCGTCGATGGCGTCCTGCGGGTCGGTCATCGGGCCGCCCCCGGGAACTCGTCGCCGCAAGCCTCGCCCTCGGCGCGTTCCAGCCGCTCGCGCTCGCGGTCGCGATCGCCCGCGTTCGCGTCGCCGTCCGGTACCCCGCCGTCGGTACGGACACGTCCGGTCGACTCGTCGTCGGCGTCGGCGAACGCCGCGGTAGCGGGTTCGTCGTCGAGGCCCGCCTTCTCGGCGTAGGCGAGCGTGTAGTAGTCCCGCTCGGCGAGGTCGGTCGGGTCGTCGGTCACGACCGTCTCGCCCTGCTCCATGAACAGGCGGCGGCCGTAGACGACGTCGTATCCCTCGGCGACGAGTTTCTCGTGAGTCGTCGGTGCGTCGGTGACCTTGAACAGGAGCAGTCGGTCGGGGCCGGTCGGGGCCGCCCCGCGGGCGGCCTCGCGGAGTGCCAGGCTCGCGCCCGCGGCGATCTCGACGTCCAGCGCGGTCGCGAAGGCGGTCACGGCGCTGACGCCGGGGACGGTCTCGACGGCCACGTCTGGGTGAAAGGCGTCGAGCGTCCGCCGCAGGTGGCCGAACGTCGAGTAGACGTTGGGGTCGCCGAGCGTGACGAACGCGGCCGTGCCGTCGCGGGCCCGCGGCGCGATCTCGCTCGCGGCCGCCTTCCAGGCCCGCCGGAGCTCCTCCTCGTCGCGGGTCATCGGGAAATCCAGGTCCCCGATGCGGTCCTCGGGGACGTGCTTGGCCGCCACCGACCGCGAGAGGCGGCCGGGCGAGTACACCACGTCCGCCGATTCGAGGACTTCGCGGCCGCGGACGGTCACCAGGTCCGCGTCGCCGGGGCCGAGCCCGACGCCATAGAGGGTCACCGTTTGCCTCCGTCCGTCGCGACCTCCTCGTCGCTCCTGTCGGTCGCGTCGTCCTCGGCTCCGTCGACGCCACCGACGAGCATGTAGACGGGGTTGTCCGACTCGAAGCTCGTCGCGCCGGCCAGTTCGTAGCCGTGGCTCACCTGGAACTGGACGACGTCGTCGAGGAGCCCGCGCTCGCGGAACGCCTCGGTCGCGGCGCCGGCGACCTCCAAGCGGGAGACGTTCATGACCACGCGGTCGACGCCGGTCTCGACCGCGCGGTCGAGCACCGCCTCGTAGTTGCGGCTGCCGCCGAGGAACAGCGCGTCGGCGTCCGCGGGGAGCCCCTCGGGCGCCTCGGCCTCCCGGAGCTCGACGTCTGCGGTCGTCTCGTTGGCGGCGAGGTTCTCTCTGGTGACGGCGAGTCGTTCGGGCTTGCGTTCGAGCGCCGTGACCCGACCGGCCCGCCGCGCCGCCTCGATGGTGACGGCGCCGGTGCACGATCCGACCTCCGCGAAGTGGTCGGTCGAGTCGAGGGCGAGTTTCCGCTGCAGGACGGCCCTGACCTCCGGCTTCGTCGGCCCGGCCTTCGCGTCGTTGGGGAGCGAGACGTGCGCCATGGCCGAAGACAACTGCCGTAGATCGTAAAACAATTTTGGTTGTTTTAGAGAAATCGGAGTTGTGTTAGAGAGCGAGATTCGGGCAGATACACCAACTACACGCTCGCTAGGGCAAAAATACTTGAACTCAAGGGACCGAGGGGACGTAATGGCGAACGACGCGGGCGACGCCGACAGGTACGGGGTACTCCGGAGCAAGCGGAACGCGACGCGGTACCAGATCCTGGTGGAGATCGCCGAGCGCCAGCCGGCGGTGAACCAGCAGGAGATCGCCGACGCGATCGGCATCACGGCCCAGGCCGTCAGCGACTACCTCCAGGACCTGGTCGAGCAGGGGTACGTCGACAAGCACGGCCGCGGGCGCTACGAGGTCACGAAGGAGGGCGTCGACTGGCTCATCTCCCAGACCGACGAGTTGCGCACGTTCGTCCGGCACGTCTCCGAGGACGTCATCGGCCAGGTGGAGATCGAGACGGCCATCGCGACCACGGACGTCAGCGAGGGCGAGACGGTGACGCTGACGATGCGCGACGGCGCGCTGCGGGCGATGGCGGGCGACACCGGGAGCGCGACCGCCGTCGCGGTGACCGGCGCGGCGACCGGCGAGGACGTCGGGATCGCGAACTTCGAGGGCGTCGTCGAGTACGACCTCGGGGACGTGACGATCGTGTCGATCCCGCAGGTCCAGAACGGCGGCAGTTCCGTGGTCGACGCCGACCGAATCGCGGCGATGGCCGACTCGCACGACCTGGTCGCGGTCGCCGGCGCCGAGGCGCTCGCCGCCGCGTCGGCCGCGGGCCTGGACCCCGATATCCGGTTCGGGAGCGCCGCCGCCGTCCAGGAGGCCGCCGCGAAGGGGCTAGACGTGTTGCTCCTCTCGGCGACGGACGCCCTCTCGACGCACACCGACAGGCTCCGCGACCAGAACGTCAGCTACGAGGTCGTCGACGCCGCCGAGGAGTGAGCGCCGTTTTCAAGCCGGACGCGCTCAGAGCGCGCGGAAGGCCCGTATCGTGTCGCGGTTGGTCGGCTCGCACACCAGTTGCGCGAGCCCGAGGTCGGAGAAGACGCGCTTCCAGTCGCGGTGATACAGCGGGAAGTCGTCGTCGACGTAGCTCACGTCGTCGTCCGAGCGGCCGCGGTCGGGGCTGTTGCCCTCGTTCTCCGCGGTGACGAGCAGGTCGCTCGTGATCCGAACGAGTTCCTCGAACACCCACTCGTCGTCGGGGTGGACGTGCTGGAGCGTCTCGACGGAGTAGACGACGTCGAACGCGTCGTCGGAGAACTCGGGGACGACCTCCTCGATCGGTCCGGTGTGGAAGGTGCCCGTCTCGGCGAGGGCGGGGTAGTACTCGGCCATCACGTCGAACGACTCGTCGTTGATGTCGATCCCGGCGAGGTCCTCGAACCCCTCGTCGCGCAGGTGCGCCAGGTGGCGGCCGGAGCCGCAGCCGACTTCGAGGATCGCCGCGTCGTCGTCCGCGTAGTAGTCGAGGACGGTCGCGAGCGTCTCGCTCACCTCGTTGGGGCCGATCTCCGCGTAGTACGCCGGCGAGTACGCCTCCGAGCGGTCGGCCCAGACGCGACGGTTGTCCTCGGGGTCCATACCGAGCGGTACGCGAGCGCGCCCGTAAGTCCGATCGGTTCCGGCCGCGGCGTCCCGGTCGTGGCGACCCAGTTCCGGTCCGCAGCGCCCCGGTTCCAGTCCGCGGCCGGCGCCACCAGGCCGCCCGCCGCTCGCCACCACCTCGCCAACCCCGCCGTCGGGCCTCCGCCGGCGGAACCCCTCGCCGATCGGAACACGTACCGACCCCGTACGGAGTCCGCGCCGATTCCACGCGAGCGCGGCGCCGTTTCGCCGCCGTCGACCCGTTCGCCGAGTGTACTATCGACCTAATCACTTCTAGCGTGACCTTACGGGTGAACGGACACTTTGTCGAGTTAGACCGACGGAAGAACGTAGAGTTCCTATCATGACGGACACAACTACCGACCGATCGACCGAGTTCACGAGTTCCGCAAACCTCTCCGACGCCGACCGATATCTGCTGTTCAGTTCCGAGCGCCGCCGGCTGGTGCTCGACGTCCTCTCCACCGAGTCCGGCGTCGTGGCGCTGGACGAACTGGCCGAGGAGGTCGCTGCGCAAGAGAGCGATCTCGACGCGGCCGACGAGCAGGCGATGGAGCGACTGAAGACCACGCTCCACCACAATCACCTGCCCAAATTAGCTGACGCGGACGCTCTCGACTACGATCCGACCTCTCATCGAATCGAACCGTAGCGGGAGCGAGAGCGGGGAGCGAGAGGGTTCACGGGGGTGACGAAGTTAGATGCGTGTTCACGCCTCCCATCCCCGTGTCGAGGCTGGGGCCCGACCCCCAAGAACCCCCGAATTGAGGAGTATCATCAACGGTTCGTCGGCTGACACCGGAGCGGTCGAAAGCCGTTCTTACTGGCCCACGATCGCCCGGCCGATCCCCGCCGGTCGCTCCGACCCGCCGGCCGGGCCCGGAAGGCTCATTCCAGTGACCGGAGACGTACTCGTATGACGCGCGAATCTACCGCACGAACCGGTCCGTCGAGCGGCGAGAGCGATCGATACGCGGTCGCGGTCGTCGGCGGCGGGATCGCCGGGCTCTCCGCGAGCGCGTTCACCGCCCGCGCGGGCCTGGAGACGCTCGTCCTCGATTCGGGCGGGTCGCTCCTCCGCCGGAACGCTCACCTGGAGAACTTCCCGGGCTTCCCCGCGGGCGTCAACGCCCGACTCCTGCTCGACATGCTCGGCGACCAGGTCGAGAACGCCGGCGCCGAGCGGCGGGAGGCGACGGTCGCGACGGTCGAGACCCGCGACGACGGGTTCGCCGTCGAGACGGCCGACGGCGACCGCTACTACGTGGACCACGTGATCGCCGCGACGAAGAACGAGACTTCCTACCTCGACGGGATCGACGGCGTCGGGATCGTCGACCGCGGCAAGGAGTACGTCGACACCGACGAGCGCGGCCGCACGGGCGTCGACGGGCTCTACGCGGCCGGTCGACTCGCCGAGAAACCCCACCAGGCGGTCGTCTGCGCCGGCCACGGCGCGGAAGTGGCGGTGACGCTACTGGAGGAGGCCGACCGGGGATTCTACCACGACTGGGTCGCGCCAGAGGGGTATTTCACCGGCCGCGACCGCGACGTTCCGCCCGGTTGCGAGGAGATCGACGCCCCCGAGCGCGAGCGCCGAGAGGCCGAGTCGCTCGACGCGATGCCCGAGTACTTCGCCGAATCCCACCCCGACGAGCAGGTCACGCATCCGAGCCTGCGCGAAGAAGACGAGTGAGTCGGTACTGCTGATCGCTCACGGGCTGTGCGGCCAGTCGCGTTCGGGGACGGCGTCCTCGTCGAGCGTCGGGCGATGGATCCGCCCATCGAGTTCGGGATCGAGGCCGGTCTCGCGGACGTACTCGACGACGGCCTCGTACTGGCGGCCCCAGCGGTCGACCACGTCCCCCGGGCCGAGCGCGGGGAACAACCGGTCGCTCGCGACGAAGAACTCGGTGGTCGCGACCGCGTAGGACGACGCCGGATCGATCCGCTCGCCGTCGACGCGGGCCTCCCGGAGTTCGCCGGTGGCGTCGTCCCAGACGACGCGCGCGCCGCTCACGTGGCCGAAGTGCCACGCCGGGAGGTCGGCCGGGGCCGATTCGAGCGCCAGCGCACGGAGCGTCGCGGTCAGGGCCCCTCCGTCGACCTGGAGGCGCACGAGATCGGCCGCGTACGGGGTGACGCTCACGAGGTCGAAGGCGGTCACGTCGCCCGCGAGCGAGGCGCGGCGCCGGAACCCACCGCCGGAGTTCACGGCGACGTCCGCGCCGGTCCGCCAGCGGTACGCGTCGGTGATCAGGTTCCCGATCCGGCTCTCGCCGCGCTTGCACGCCCGCATGTCACAGACGACGGGTTCCGTGGCGGTCCCGACCACGTCGGAGAGTCCCGCCGCGTCCATCCGGTCGCAGATCGCGTCGGCCACGTCAGCGTCGAGCGGCGCGTCGTCGACCGCGTGGTGGGTCGCGGTCGGTCGAGCGCCCTCGAAGGAGACTTCGAGCAGGGAGCGCCCGGTCCCACCGGGTCGGCAGACGAGCGTCCCGTCGATCCGGTCGGCCCACCGCTCGTGGTCGTGCCCGCCGAGCACGAGGTCGACGTCGACGGCGCGGGCGAGGTCCGCGTCGTCGCCGCAGTGCGAGACGACGAGCGTCCGGTCGACGTCCCGCGCCCGGAGCGCGTCCGCGGCCTCGCGGACCGCCGGTATCGGGTCGGTGAACGCGACGGGGGCGGCGTTCGGGTTGATCGCGGCGGTCTCGGGATGGGCGACGCCGACGATGCCGACTCGGATCCCGCCGGCCTCGGTGATCGTCCACGGCTCCACGCCCGCCTCCGCGCCGAACGGTTCGCCGTCGCGGGTCGCGTTGGCGCACAGCCACGGCTGGGGCGCGTCGGCGACGACCGACAGCAGGGCGTCGACCCCGTGGTCGAAGTCGTGGTTCCCGAACGTCTCGGCGTCGGGGTCAACCGCCCAGAAGAACTCGAGCGACTGGCGGCCGTCGGTGACGACCGAGAGGACGCCCGGGCCGGTGTCGTCGCCGCCGCCGCAGACGACCGTCTCCGCGTCGCGCAACTCGTCGACCAGCCCGGCGAGTCGCCCGACGCGCTCGGGGGCGTCGTAGGCCGCCTCGACGTCGGCGTAGTGGAGGACGCGGAGGGCCATTCGTGCGGCCGGTCGGCTGGCGAGGACAAAACCGTTCTGGCGGGAGCGGCGACTGCAATCGCGTCGATTGGACGGAGCTACTCCTCGCTGTCGCGGCCCTTGAACGCCCGCTGGCCGGTCATGGCCGACCTGACGGTCTCGATGGCGACCGTCCCGCCGACGGCGTCGCTGTCTTCGGCGATGCGGTAGATCTGTCCGGGGATGTCGGCGACGCCGGCGAGCAGGATGACGGCGCCGACGGCGACGGCGGCGGGGAGGTAGACGAGCCCGGTAAAGGCGGCGACGACGCCGACGCCGAGGCCGAGCGTCCCCGCGACGGTCCCGAGGATGGCGAGCGTGACGAGGAACGCCTTCCGGAGGTTCGTCCGCTGGTTGTGCCGGATCCAGTCGGCGTAGCTGTCGACGAGCCACGCGAGCGACTCCGACTCCGAGAGGTCGGCCGCCGCCTCCAGCCCCTCGGGGTCGGCGCCGACCCGCTGGCCGGCGGTCGCGTAGGTCAGCCCCGAGGCGGCCGCCGAGAGCACGAACAGGCTGACGCCGATCCCGACCGATGGGTTGAGTACGAGCGAGACGGCCGCCGCGTCGGTCGCCGCCGCGAACGACAGCGCCGAGAGCAGGACGCCGACGATCGTGACGTTCAGTCGGAACACCGACAGCGCCTTCCCGTCGATGTCGTCCAGCGTCGACAGCTGCGCGTCCAGCGTCGTCCGCGCCTCCTCGCGAGCGATCCGGAGCGCCTCGACGTCGGCACCACCCGTGTCGCCCGCACCGTCTGTATCGACCGCCCCGTCAGTCGGACCACCGGACATATAACCCAGTCGTAGCTTCACTTGCGTAATACTATCGGACAGAAAGGTTATATGACAGTGTGCGTGAATACTGGGCATGGATATCCCGCGATCGGTCCGCGAGGACCTCGAATCCCGCGAGAACGTGGTCGGGACCTGCATCGGTCCCAAGCGCGTCGGCGACCAGCCCACCGACGAGGAGGTGCTCATCGTGCTCGTCTCGGAGAAGCTCCCGGAGACGCACCTCGCCGAGGTCGACCGGATACCGCGGGAGATCGAGTTCGACGACACGCGCATCAGGACGGACGTCCAGGAAGTGGGTGACGTGCGGACCCAGGCCACGGCCACCCAGCCGGCCGAAGAGCCCGACCGCGAGCGGCGGTGGCGACCGGCGCCCGCCGGCGTCTCGCTGGGTCACTCCGAGATCACCGCCGGCACGCTCGGGAGTCCGCCGCTGGAGACCGAGGACGGCGAGACGGTCGTCCTGACGAACGCCCACGTCGCGGCGCCGATCGACACCGCCGAGCCGGGCGACGACATCCTCCAGCCGGGCCCGGCCGACGGCGGGACCGACGACGACGTGATCGGGACGCTCGTCGAGGGGAGCGAAATTCGCCCCGACGAACCGAACACGACCGACAGCGCCATCGTCGAGGTCGACCCCGAGCAGTTCACGGGCACAGTCCTGGGCATCGGCGAGTTCACTGGATTCACCGAGATGTCGGCGGATGCGACGTTCACGAAGAGCGGCCGGACGACCGGCGTGACGACCGGTGACCTGCGCGGCCGGGACGCCCGGATCAAGGTCCGTGGCTACCACGACGAGCCGACGGTCTTCGAGGGGATCGACGTGTTCGGCCCGATGAGCGCCGCCGGCGACAGCGGCAGCCTGATCGGGATCGACGGCGACGACGGGTTCCGCGCGACGGACCTGCTGTTCGCCGGGAGTGACCGGACGACGCTCGCCGTCCCGATGGACGCCGTCGAGGAGGAACACGGGGCGCTCGCGCCCGTCGAGTCGGAGAGCGGTGGCGGAGTCGAAAACTGACGAATGCCGGCCTGATCAGTCGTTCACGACCAACCGTAGCCCCACTCTTCGAGCTTCGCGAGGACGAGCTCGGGGTTCTCCTGGGCGACGGCCATCGCCGCCTCGGTCACATCGGTCTTGTAGACGTCCGCGTCGAGTTCGGCCTCCATCTCCGCGACGAGGTCACCGATGCCCGCCTCGACGTGGTCGCGCAGGAAGACCGGCCGCTGGGTCCGCCCCTCCTTGACGCCGTCGCGCGCGTGGATGTACGGAAGCGTCTGGCGCTCGGAAGTCGCATCGCTGCCCGAGGAGCCGGATTCGTCGCTCGCGTCCGTGCGCTCGCGCTCCGCGGACGCCGACCCGCTGTCGGCGGTCGTCGACGCCGGGTCGATCGATCCGGTCGCCGGAGCGGAGTCCTCGCCGTCCGCATCCGGTCGGTCGTCCGCGACAGCGTCACCGTCCGCCGCGTCCGGCTCGGCCGGCTCGTCCGGTTCGTCCCCGGCGTCGCCGTCCTGCGGTTCCTCGGCGAAGGGATCGTCCGTCGAACCCTGCTTCATGCTTCCACCGCCTTGGTCTCGCGGATGCGCTCGGCGAGTTGTTCGATCTTCTCCAACGTCTCGGTCTCGTGCTCACGCTCGCGGTCGCGGTGGGCCTCGGTATAGCGGAACGCGGTGCATTGCTCGGCCCAGCAACCTTCGAGCAGGGACGAGCGCTCGCGCAGTCGGATCGGGATGTCCCAGCCGTCCTCCTGCAACTGTTCGAGGAAGCGCTCCTGGTCGTTCATCCCCTTGAAGCGGTTCGGGACGACAGCGAGGACGCCGACCTCGATGCCGAGCTGGTCTTCGAGCCCGCCGACCAGCTGGTCGAGGCCCCGGACCGACTCGTAGCCCTTCCCGCTGGGCTCGAAGGGGATGACGAGGTGCCGGGTCGCGTGGATCGCGTTGTGGAGTTTGATGTCCGCGGTCGCCGGCGGGTCGACGATCAGCGTGTCGTACTGCTCGTGGACGCCCGCTTCTCGCAGCACGCGCAGGAGTTGCTTGTTCGGGTTCCACGACTCCCCGAAGTCGGCGGCCTCCTCCTCGCGGCGGCGCAGGTGCTTCGACGCGTACTCGAGGATGTTGTGCGACGGGACGACGTCGATCCCCTCGCTCGTCTTGATCAGCTTCGAGAAGTCGTCGCGCGGGCGGTCGATCATGTGCCGCAGCAGGCTGTCGGCCTGGTCGTCGTCGCGGTCGTCGTCGACGTCGAGCAGGTACGACAGCGACGCCTCCTGCGTGTCGAGGTCGACGACGAGCACGTCTCGACCGGCCCGCTCCTCGGCCTTCGCGAGACTGGCGGCGAGCGTCGTCTTCCCGACGCCCCCCGCCTCCGAGTACACCGTGTAGGCCAGCATACTCAGCCAGTTGAGCCGCTCAGCTATAAAACTCAGTCAGACGAGCCAGCTAACTGACTTAGCTGATCGACTCAGCTGGCTTACCCAGCTGATCGGCTTAGCTAATCAGCTTAGCTGAGCAACTCAGCTGGATCAGTCAGCTAGCCAGCTTAGCCATCCGGCATATCTGGCTGGGTTAGCCGAGCGACTTGG
>NZ_CP180413.1:0-160644 GCF_047715405.1 Halosimplex rarum | reverse complement strand
TGCTAGAAACGGAACAGGTGGCTGGAATCGAACGACTTACACCCGAAGATAGGTGAATGGGGCCCTGATCAGAACGTTCTGTGATGATGTCTGTTACGGACGTCTGTTAGAGTTATCTGTGGTGCTTGTCTGTGGTTGAGATAAATCTATTCACAAAAACCATCTCATTGATACTAGCCGAACATCTGGACGATACTTGGCCGAAACACCCCGTCGTCGATTTGTAAATCTCGCGGTTCAAGCGGGAAGAGCAACAATCTAACTGTATCCCTCAGCACGGAGGTGCCGTCGATTAATCTCGCGTCGATGCTGCCCTGCGCGCAGCCACAATATTTTGCGAACTACGACCCAGCCCGAAGTTGAGACCCCTCTTCTCAATGTATATGACTAATCATGAAACCGAGCACATTGCAGCTGCGCTCGCCCTCTACGAGCGCGAGCGGATTACGCTCGATGATGCTACGAGACTTGCTGATGTCGACCGGTGGACGATGCGTGATATCCGCCGCGAGCATGGCGTTGACCACCGCCTCGGGTTCGCTGACGAACACGACGCAGCCTACGAGGTCGAGGCAGCGACCGAACTCGAATTCGATGATGAGGACTGGGACGACGAGGGGTCGCGCGCGAAATGACAGGTGACGATCTTCCAGGAAACTCGAGTGCCCTGAATACGACTGTCCTCTCGAACTATTCCTACATCGACCACCTATGGGTCGTTGCAGAAATCACTGGGATCTGTACAGTTCCAGTCGTTCGCGAAGAACTCGAAAACGGCGTTGATGATCATCCGTCTCCCCGGTCGGCACCTGATATACTCGACGACGAAATTCCAGTCGCGACGGTTTCTGACACAGTTGCAAACAGAGAGCGGTGGTCAGTGACCATCTTGATCACGGCGAAGCTCAGGCGTTTCCTTGGTAGGCGTGCCTGACGGCCGTCTGCAGACAGTGAACAACGGTTTCTAGACCTACACGGATACGCCAGCAGTTTCCGCACAGAAACGGAGCTCCAGGGATGATCGCCTGCCGTGTTCGTGTCAAATTCGGTCCTACCCCGACATCGCTGTGGCGAAATATCGTCGACGGAGCGATAGAACAATCACAGAATTAGAGTCGGCGATCAACCTTGCAGTCGGGCTTAATAGACTCATGTCTGGTTCGGTAGAGGGAACGAAGACTACTGGAACAGCGAGGCCAAATACCGCTGCCCGCAGCAGTACGAGGAGTTGCGGGATGGCGATCAAGTATTGCGTACTGAATGGGTCGAGAACGTAAACGACGCAAAATCTCTTTTGTATATCGGAATATGGTTTATAAGGTAGCAGTTTGGGATTTCAGGCTCTCTATGTGGGGATATGACTGTATTTGGGGTGTCGACATGGTGGTGCTGATTATTCTGGTAATCACGACCAGTTTGAGGTATTCCGGCGCCGTCGGTGAAGCACGAATCGTGGAACTGACTCAGAACGGTGCTTCTCCCGGGCAGAGCCACCGAGACCGAATCGCAGACTCGTGGAGGACCGTTTGATGCCTGACCGGATACCCTCGACGCCACTCGTCGATAGCTTCGAGCGCTACCTCTAAGACGGGAGAATGGACGCGGGGGCGACGACGGGAACTACCGGTGAACACTACAATGGCTTCTGAACGACGCAACGAAACACGGGCAGGGCGTCAGGCAGGAGCCATCGCCAACGGTGCGGCGCCGTGGGCGAACCTAGAGGTGACGGTTCCGACCGGGATCACGCGTCGGCCGTTGCGCTCGTGGCGTGCGCCCTCGGCGATGTCACGCACGATGTGGGCGCCGTCTTCGTCTCCCGGCAGGTTGGGCGTTCGATGCGGACGCAGTACGGCGTCGGCGACGACGTCGGCGCGCAGTTCCAGATCGAACTCGGGCATCTGGTAGGCCCGTTGCAGCTGTGCGAACGCTGTAGTCCAGGCGGGCTCGTGACGTACTGGACGTGCGATCTCGAAGCACAGTTCGTCGCGATGCTGGCGGAGTGACTCCATCTCTCAATCCCCGGTACAGAAGTCACTCTCACAAGTAACAAACATCCCAAACAGCTGTGTCCCAACAGTCACACCACTAGTCTATGTCGAGCGGCACCATCGATATCGAGGAGTTCGAGGACGCCGACGCCGACGAGTTTGCTGAGCGCAACGACACCGAGCGGATCGTGCTGTTCCTCGACGAGCACGACGACCGGGCCTGGAAGGCAGCGACCATCGCAGAGCGACTTGGGCTGGAGACCGACGCTGTCAGCGCGATCCTCTCGCGCCTGAACGAACGCGGACTCGTGCGACACAAGCGTCCGTACTGGGCGATCACGGACGACGAGGAACGGCTCCAAGCTGCCTACCGACTCCACCGCCACCACGAGACGGCGGACGACCAGTACGGCGAGGAGCGGCTCGAAGACCTCCAGACTGATGAGATGGAAGCGGTACAGTGACTGCGTTCGATGACCTGACACGCGGTGACATCGCCTGGGCGAGCGACCCGCTCTCGGAGAAAGGTCCCCCGATGCTCGTGCTGGGAACTCCTCGATTCTCGAACCGCGGTACCCAACTCAGGCCTGCTGAAGCCGATCCGCGATGATTTCGAGGGTCTCCCAGAGAACACCGACCGGCGCCGTCGCCGCAAGCGATACGTCGTCGTAGTCGTACTCGTCGGTTGGCGACGCCCGTTCCTGATAGTGAAGGTGGCCGTCGACATGTGGGTTCGGTTCGAGATGGACGCCGCAGTCGAATCCCGACGACTCGCTATAGTGGATTTTGAAGTTCGACGTGAGTGATGTCCGACGGCGGTCGTCGAGACTGGTCTCCGGTGGAAGGTGCGGATTCGGCTGCCACGTCACCCGTAGCGATGCCGATTCACCATCGCGCCCGAACTGTGCTGGGTCGACGTCTGCCTCAAGTTCAGCATACTGCCCGTCCGGGCTCCCCCACGCGGAGTTGATGGCTGGATGGAGTTCGAGTTGCTCGCGCAGCGAGCGGAGAATCCGGTGACGTTTCTCAACGTCGTCGTGCGCTGACTCCCAACCGCCATCCGGCCGCTGTGGCTGGCGGCCGAACTCACTATCGGCGGTAGGCTGCTCACTTCCGTCATCATCTTCGCCGGCGTCGGTCATGCGGATGCCGGTGGACGAGAAGTATACGTCTCGTAGTGGTCGATCGCATCCCCAAGCAGCGAGAGTTGGTACTGTGCGGACTCCCAATTAGCCGCGATACGCAGTCGCTGTTGGGCGTCCTCAACCGAGACGTCTTCCGTGACGGACGCACGAAGCGATCGCGGTGACTCGACATCATACTCCGCTTTCCAAGACTCGATATCTGCTTGAATGGCTGTTGCCTGTTGAGTGAGGTCGGCTTCGGAGTTCTCTGCGACGAGTTCCTGTATCGCAGTCAGGCGCGTGTAGACCGGGTCCGGATAGTACGTCTTGCCTCGTACTGACTCATCGGTGACGAGCACACCGAGGTCGACGAGACGTTCGAGATGGTTACGCGTCGTCGGCTCAGAGACATGTGCTTCATCGGCGATCCAGCCCGCTGTCCGAGGCTCCTCAAGGGACGACGCAACCGAACGCACTCGGTCGAATCCCGTTGTTGCGTCCTTCCACCGCGAGACATATGCTGGTTCATCTTCCCCATCGCGAGAGTCCGCCATGTCCAACACCACGTGGTGGAGAAACATAATATTTTCCACAGCCAAAATAATCTATTCCCGTCGGCTGTGCGTTCTGCGACTCCACGCCCGGTACCGAGACTGGCGAGGCCCACACCTGGGGCACGACGAGCGGGTCAGCCACTCGATCTGCGTTGACTGTGCCACCCAGACGGAGCCGGATCCCGACGAGCGCGGTCACGTTGCCTGTGACGGCTGTAGGCTCGTCGTCGACGCGCTCGCGGCACTGACGCGGTTCTGAATGGAACTCGGCCATCTCGAAGGCCCGTTGCAGTTGTGCGCCCGCTGTAGTCCGGGCGGGCTTGCGACGTACTGGACGCGCTATCTCGAGGAGCATCTCGTCGCGACGACGGCAGAGTAACCCCAACACCCTTTACTGATTCGCTGTAATCTGTAATCAAGGCCGAATCGTGTCACGCACCTCAAACCGCGCCGACGGTGACATCGTCCAGGACTTCCTCTCGGTCGCTGACCTTCTCGAGGAGCCACAGCTGGCTCAGCTATACGCGTACCTCGCTCGGGAGGGGGAGGCGACTGTCCAGGACGTGATGGACGACCTCGAGCTTGCTCAGGGAACCGCCTACAGCTACGTCAATCGGCTCGTCGACGCCGGCGACGTCGACGTCACCGATGACGAGCAGCCGCGGCGGTACGCCGCCCGGGAAATCGACCTGACTGTAACGACGGCCGCCGGTGACCGCGAGTACACGATCACGACGGCGCTCATCGACGCCGTCGGCCGCCGCGAGACGGACGCCGACATCGACACGTACATCGACCGCCACGGCGTCGCCGGCCTCGCAACGGCGCTCACCTACGCCGTCGCCCGTGAACGCGGTGAGGTGACCCACCGGCTGATGGCGGAGGACCTCGACATCTCACCGCTGGCTGCAGAGATGATCCTCCAGGCACTCCGTCCCGTCGTCCACGAGCACTACGACACCGAGGAGGCCGGGGCGGGACTCGACGAGTTGGACATCGACGACGGCGACGCGGCTGACGACGCGTGAGCCGGCTCCACACCGCCGACACCGGCCTGTTCGTCGCGATGGGGCAGCCGTCGAACAGCCGCTACCGGGCCGTTCGGCGGTTCGATCGCCGAAACAACATCACCTTCGTCCTGCCCGAACGGGTGTACGAGGAGCTGACCATCGACGACCCCGACATCGAGGCACCACCCGTCGACGCCGCGATCGATGAGGGCTGGGCGACGGTTGCGTCACCGTTGGAGTTCTCCGAGCCTGTCGCCTCGCGGGTGATGGATGGCGTCCAGCGGTACATCGCGAACGCCGACGACCGTCCTGCCGACGAGATCGAGCGTGCCGACGCTGCCCTCGCCGCCCTAGCTGCCCAGCATCTCAGCGCGGGGTCTGCGACCGAGGTCTACATCTACACGACCGATATCGCGGCCGGCAAGGGGGCCGAAACCGTGCTCGCGAGCGAGGGCTACGGGGACTCGGTGCCGTTCGTGAACGGCTTCCGGTTCATCAAGGACCTGGTCGACGGCGACAGCTGACTGATTGCTAGTCTGCTTCGGTGGGAGAGGACACTCGAAACCCCTCGGCCGCTCGACGTCCCGCGACCACCGCTGCGCGCCTCGTGCCTGCGGTGCTTGCGGGGTCGGGGGACAGCCGAGGCGCCCTCACCCCTTTCTGAGACCGCCAGGACTGTAGATGGCTCACCGAGCGACGTAGCCGGCTGAACGGGTACGTATGAGACGGCCCGCCCCGCTCGCCGCTGCCGCCCTCCGCGTCGATCGCGACCGACGATTCCGGGCATGCGGGCGCTCTCCGCACCGCCCGCGCCCCTTCCGGGCTAAAGTGAATGTGCCCTCGGCGCCAGCGGGTAAGCGCGAGGGGTTGCGCGGCGTAGCTGCTCACCCCCGACTGGGAGGGCTATGATCAAGGTGCCAAAGAATTGCGCACGAAATGGTTATTTTCGTCGTAGGAATCACCGAATCTGCTGGTAAGTAGATATGCAAGTGTAACAGTAGTTGCAGACACCAAAGTCGTGAAGAGAAGTTGGACTGAAGCGACCACAGGTGACAGCAGGCGTTGAAAGCCCTCGGCGCGCTCGCGGTCGTTGAGTGGGATATCCTCGGTCGCTTCGCTCCCTCAGATAGTGCCCACTCAGACGACTCTCCGCTGGCGCGAGCACGCCTCGCCCTTTCAGTCCACCAGGACAGCATCGCAGACAGCCACACGCCTCCCCAACCGATTGCGGTGCTCGCTACGCTACGCTGCGCTCCTCGCCCCTCGCACGACTACTGTTGCGCGATGAAACGCGCGACAGCGCGCGCCACCGCAATTGGTCACTTTGTGGGCTACCCTGCTCGATTGATGCTCTCAACTGGCCAGTTCCGAGACGCGGTTGTCTGACTGCTGAACGGTGGTGAAAGAAGACGTCACCGGTACGGCATCGTCCACGCCTGTTCTCGACGGTGTGTGCGCCGCAGAATCCCTGGGCGTTTCCCCCGGACTCGCCTGACCGTGTCGTCGAGACAGCATTCCAAGGGCCATCAAGGGTGGGGACCCAGATCACGGTGGCGATGCCGCCATTGCCCAGTGACTCGCGACAGCGCGCGATTTGCTGGCGATCGACTAGCTACGTTCCCTACATACAGCGGCCTCGTGCCCGGATGGCGGGCACGAAGCGTGTTACGAAACGGTGTTTCGGTGGGTGGGCTGTGGGTGTGGAGTTCTGGCAGCTCCAACGAAGTGGATGGCTTCGTTGCCCGATGTACGGGCACTTCATCGATTGACAGCGATGTACTTTCACTCTTCGGCCTATTCGTTTAGGCAATAGTATCCACTCAGCGAGCAGACGAAGAAGTATCCGGACTGTAAGTGGGGCCATGTCCGCTGAGAACGTGACTGATCGCGGTCCTCAGCACTGGCGGTAGCCGTGGTTATGGGGAGACAAGACCGACGGCGAGAGACGAGATCAACGAGTTCGAAGAGGGGTCGAAACTGTTCAAGCGCGACCGTCGCGAGCCCTGCCCAGAGTCTCACGTGCGGCTCATCAATCCGGCTTTTCTCACTCGTGGAAGCCGGTCTCAGCCCATCGAATGGGTCGTTCTGGTGTCCACTCGAAACTCTGCGTAGGATCTGCAACTGGACGACGACCTTAACCGGATTGAAGTCCACTCGAACTCGTATGAGCGATCAGTCAGAGGAAACAGAAGGGGGCCTCTGGGAGGGTGGGGATGAGGAGACGTTCGAACGATGTCAGACCCTTCTCCGCACGGTCAGCGACGGTATGTATCGGCTCGACATCGACGGACGATTCGTCGCTATCGATGACGGTTTGATCGAGATGACCGGGTATACTCGCGGCGACCTCCTCGGAGAGTCGGTCTCGGAACTGCTGGACGAATCGGCTGTCGCCCGCATCGAAGACGTGATTCGCAACCGCCGCGAGAACGGTGCCGACGACACGCCCTTCGATGTCGCAATCACCACGGCCGACGGGGACCGGATTCCGTGCGAACTATATCTCAATCGCCTCCTCGACGGCGACGAGTTCGAGGGGACTGTCGGCGCCGTTCGAGAAATCAGCGAACAAAAGGAATACCAGCGGAAACTCGAGGAGTCCGAGCGGCGCTACCGGACACTGGTCCAGAATTTCCCCAACGGTGCTGTCACACTCGTCGACGAGGACATCAAGTATCAGACCGTCGGCGGTAACCCGCTCGACGTGATAGATCTCACGGCCGAGGAGGTGGAAGGTGAGCCGGTGAGGGATGTCGTCCCGCCGGAGCTAGCCGCCGAACTCGTTCCATGCTACGAGGCCGCATTCAGAGGTGAATCCAGTGCGTTCCAGGAGGAGTCCGGCCACAAGGTCTATCAGTTCCAGGTCGTGCCAGTCCGAGATGGCGAGGGCGACGTCTTCGCGGCACTCGGGATGTCCCAGGACATCACCGAGCGCGAGGAGGCCCAGCGCAGGCTTGCGGAGAGCGAGCGACGATACCGGACGCTCGTCGAGAACTTCCCGAACGGCTCGGTGGGGCTGTTCAACGAGGACTTAGAGTACACGGCCCTCGGCGGACAGCTTCTGGATACGCTCGGCGTTGCGCCGGACGACCGCATCGGGCACAGTATTCAAGAACTTCATCCGGACGGGTTGCTCGAGCAGATAGAGCCGCACTTCCGGTCTGCACTCGAGGGGGAATCGAACGTGTTCGAGATCGAGTATCGCGATCAGTATCTGTCGGTCTACACCCTCCCAGTGAGCGACGCCGGCGACGAGACCTATTCAGGAATGGTCGTCGTTCAGGACGTCACCGACCGGAAAGCGGTGGAACAGGACCTCAGGGAGAGCGAGGCCCGATTTCGGATGCTTGCGGAGAATCTCGACGAGATCGTCTGGATGACCACTCCGGACGCCGAGGAGTTCATCTACGTGAATCCCGCCTTCGAGGAGGTTTGGGAACAGGACCGGACGCAACTCTACGACGACCCGCTCTCGTTTCTCGATAGGGTCCACGAAGAAGATCGCGAGCGCATTCGCAAACGATTCACCGCCCTTCCCGAAGCTGACTTCGACGAGGAGTACCGCGTCGTCCGTCCCGACGGCGAGATCCGATGGATTCACTCCCGGGGCACAAGCGTGGTAGACGGCGGGATGGCCCGCATCGTTGGCATCGGCCAGGACATCACAGAGCGCAAAGAGCAGAAGCGAGAGCTCGAACGGGCATTGGACCTCCTCGAGCGGACCGAGCGCGTCGCGGACGTCGGTGGCTGGGAGATCGACACGGAGTCGATGGACGTGTTCTGGACCGACCACACGTTCGACTTGCTAGAGGTCGACGCCGACGAGGAACCCCCGCTGGATACAGCTCTCGACATGTATCACGACGAGGGCCAATCGGCCCTCGAAGACGCCATCGAGACCGCCCTGGAATCGAACGAATCGTTCGACGTAGAGGCCCGAATCCGGACAGGCGACGGCGGCATGCGATGGCTCCGGCTCCAGGGAGTTCCCGAGACCATCGACGGCGATGTCGTGTCGCTCCGTGGGGCGGCCCAGGACATCACCGAGCGCAAACACCGCGAACAGCGACTCGAAGAGAGCGAGGCCCGGTTCCGTCTCCTCGCAGAGAACCTCGAGGAGATGGTCTGGATATCCGACACCGAGACGAGGGAAATCCTCTACCTCAACCCCGCTTACGAAGATATCTGGGGGCGCGACCGAACGTCGCTGTACGACGACCCTACCACGTTCCTCGAGTCCGTCCACCCGGACGACCGCGAGCGCGTCGAGCAGGCGTACGCGACTGTGCCAGACGAGCGGTTCGACGAGGAGTACCGGGTCATCCAGCCAGATGGCGACGTTCGGTGGCTCTCCGTCCGAGCCGAATCAGTCCGCAGTGAGGGGAGAGAACGCGTCGTCGGCATCGCCGAGGACATCACTGACCGCAAAGAGCACGAACGAGCGCTCGAGGAGTCCGAACGGCGCTACCGGACGCTCGCAGAAAACTTCCCGAACGGCGCGGTCGGACTCTACAACGAGGATCTGGAGTACACTGCCGTCGGCGGGCAGCTTCTGGAGGCGACTGGCGTCGAACCGGCGGACCGTATCGGCAGCAGCGTCTACGAGATCTACCCTGACGAACTCATCGAGGAGATCGAGCCGTACTTCCACGCCGCGCTCGATGGTGAGGCGAATTCGTTCGAGACCGAGTTCCACAACAGAAACCTGCTTGCCCATACGCTCCCCGTGAGAAACGCCGATGACGAGGTGTTCGCAGGGATGCTCGTCGTGCAGGACGTCACCGAGCGTCGCGAGTACGAGCGCCGACTCGAAGAATCGAACGAACGGCTCGAACAGTTCGCCTACGCGGCTTCCCACGACCTGCAGGAGCCGCTCCGGATGGTGTCGAGTTACCTGCAGCTCGTCGAGAGCCGGTATGCAGACCAACTCGATGAGGACGGTCGAGAGTTCATCGAGTTTGCCGTCGACGGCGCTGACCGGATGCGGGACATGATCGAAGGCCTACTCCAGTACTCCCGGGTCGACACGCGCGGAAACCCCTTCGAAGCGGTCGATCTCAACGAGGTAGTTGCGGACGTTCGCCAGGACCTGCAGGTGAAGATTCAGGATACCAACGCTGAGATCACCGCCGAGGACCTCCCCCGAGTCTACGGTGACGGCAGTCAACTCAAACAGGTCTTTCAGAACCTGCTGGACAATGCCATCGAGTACAGCGGCGACAAACCACCGCACGTACACGTCGGTGCCGAGAAGAACGACGATCAGTGGATTATTTCGGTCAGGGACGAGGGTCTCGGCATCGATCCCGAAGACGCAGAGCGGGTGTTCGAAGTGTTTCAGAGTCTCCACGGTGGCGGAGATTCCGGCACGGGGATTGGACTGGCGTTAGTCGAGCGCATCGTGGAGCGCCACGACGGCGAGATCTGGATCGACTCGGAGCCCGGTGCGGGGGCCACGTTCTCGTTCATCTTGCCCGCGGCCGACGAGGTCGACGAGTGACCGGAACGGCGCTTCGGCAGCTACCCTGCTAGTCGCGAACCTCTCCGAGACTATTGCCTACCCGCGGGGGCGTTCTGTCAGATAGCATCATCACCATGCTCTCCGTGGCGACCGATGGTACCGAAGTGTTCGATTCCCTTTGCGCGTAGGTTTCGAGCGCGGTCATCCACTACTCGTCGATAATCTCGTCGCGGAGCTGGGCTACCGTGTAGATATCCGTCAAGCCCGGTTCGTCGATCTGCATGGACTGGGTTGGCGTCCCCTCCGAGTAGGTCTTCTCGACACGCGGGTCGCCGTCGAGCGGGTCGTTGAGCGCGGCGAGCACCTCGTGGGCGTCCTGATGGGACATCACGACCCAGATCGCCTCGTCGGGATCGCAGGTGGCCATCTTGTCGTAGTCGTCCGGCACTGCCCGGCGGGTATCGTGATTGATGCGTTCGACCTCGATCGTCAGGACGATCTCGCCGTCTTCGTCGAGGCCGACGAGGTCCAGCCGGTGGTGTTCGAAGTCGTCAGCGGCGTCCTCGACGGCCTCGTCGCCACCGAAGAAGGCGTCGGCGTCGATCGACCCCTCTTTCAGGTCGTAGTAGGGGCGGATGGTCACCACGTCGGAGTCGGGGTTCTTCGCGAACTCGCGGGTGGCCCAGCGGTCGCTGACCTCGACACCGAGGTCGTGCTCCGAGGACTCGTCGAGGTCGCCCTTGCCGTGACCGAACGCGACGCCGAGACTGTGGGGCTCCTGGATCACGTCCCGGCCGTCGGGCGTGAGTGAATAGAGGCGATACGGGCGGTCGGTGTCTCTGGTGACCAGCCCGTCGTCGACCAGTTGCTCGACGTCGTCGGTGTCGATGCCAGCGTACTCCTGGATCCGGATCATCGAGTCGCGGGCGATGTCGTACTCCGGGCGCTCGTAGTTGTTCTGCTGGGCGTTGTACACTGCCTGCATGAAACACAACTCTCTGGGCGAGTACTCCGACGCGACGATACCTTCCGAGGCGAGCGAGAGATTGAAGTCGCAGATAGGGAAGTCGTCCGGGTCGATTCCGCTCATGAAGTGACAGCAGTCGATCGCCTGCATCATGCCCTGGGCGCTGGCGTTGTAGCGGTTGTCACAGCCCTCACAGCGGATCGCGTGTGCGCTCTCGTCGTAGTCGACGCACCCGGGCAACCGCTTCGTGTAGGGCAGCAGCGTGTCGACGCGTGGTAACGCGTCGGCGTCGACATCTTCGTCGGTGGTGCCGAACTCGTGGTCGATGGTACTGGGTTCGCCGATTTCGATGCCCGCTTGCTCGCGGGTCCGGTCCTGCAGTGACTCGACGGCGTCCTCGAAGGCACGTCGGTCCCGGCCGACGAGCGTGTCGTCGCTGGCGGGGTGACCAGGTGGGGCGGGCAGGGACTCACCGAGGAACGGACGGACCGACGGTTCGCCGAAGCCCGCCCCCCGGCGGACGAGCCACTCACCGCGACGCAGCGCGCCGAGTCGGCGCTCGACCTCACTCGGGGACATGTCGCCCGTCGCGAGTACGTCCGGCAGATGACGGTCCACGGCGACGTTGCCGACGACGAACGTCGCGGTCTCGTTGAGCGCCTCGCGATACGTGTTGTTCGACGGGTCCGGCGAGTCCAGCTGTTCGAGGAACTGCACACCCAGCGTTACCGACAGATCGAAGCTCCGCCCCTGGGCGAGCAGCGTATCCACCAGTTCGGTGTCGGCGACGTCTTTCGCCTCTTCGAGGTAGAGGTTGACCTGTGGGGTGTCCGCGTCGCTCGGCGTCCGCTCTTCGCGGGCTTTGATCGCCGTCCAGAGGTTCGACAGGAGCACGAGCGTGAGCGTCCGCTTGATCCGCGTCTCCATCCCGCCGAAGTCGAAGATGACCACTGTGTCTTCGTCGACGACTTCGGTGAAGTCGAAGCGGGCGTCGTCGGCCGGGCTGGGATCCGTCTCTTCGACGGGGACCGGAAGCGGCCGCGGTGGGCGTGTGGCTGGTTCGGGTTTGGACGGTGCTGCCGATTCTGTAGCGTCTCGTTCACTCGCCATCGTTGGGAGGGCGTCTGGCTGCTGGATTCTGCGGATCTGTCTACAGCTACGTTGGCCTATTCATGTCCATTCATTGTACTTTGCGGATCGCGATGGTGTCGTGGCGTCCGAACGCCCCCGCGCGCTCGTCGCCGCCGCGCCTCGCTGCGCTCCAGTGGGTGCTTACGTCGGCGGGGCGGCGACGAGCGCGCGGCTCCGTTCGATTGCCCGCCCGGTGTGGACTGTCGCGAGATTTGCGGCTGGTGTCGCTGTCAGTGTGTGTTTTGGCGACAGATTTCGACGTCAAGAGGACGTTCTACTCGGGATGGACGACGGTCCCGCAGTCGGGACACTCGGCGTAGCACTTCGCACTGTCGTCGGTCTCGTATTCGACCAGTACGTGGACGTCGTACAGAGCTGCCCCGCATTCATGACAGCGTCCGATTCGGTCGGGACTCTGTTGCATTTGGATCACCAGAAGGGGAACGAGCGCGTGTGACACTCGTGAGGACTGGATCCTCTACCAGCCCGATCGGCCGGTTTGCACTTAATGGTCCGCTGAGCGGGGTGAAAGTAGAACTCCCGTACGGGGATGATTGTAGCACCTAAAGTCGTGCTGAACTCTGTAGATAGTCGGAAGTGCCCGAACAACGGGCTCACGAAGTGACCCACTTCGCTCGGGACACATGCCCAGTTCCCGGACTTCCCCACGTTTCCTGCATCGACGCCGAGGGTCTGCTCAAGTGGCAGTGTCGTTCGCATTCGTCTCGTCATGCTAGTGCAGACACAGACCCCGCCTGGTCGAGCAGCGAAAAGGGGTAACGTATGGGACGTGCCCGCTTACAGACAACCCGCGCCCGATTCGAGAACAGGGGGCCGAGCGAGCATCATTCACAGTCGAGCCCGTCAGGCACGGTCGCGCGCAGCAGCCTCTTCGAGGAACGCGTCGGGAAGCGACCCGAGTTCACCGACTTGCACGCGCCAGAGATTCGCGTAGAGCCCGTCCGTGGCCAGTAATTTCTCGTGTCCCCCTCGTTCGACGATTTCTCCGTCTTCGAGGACGAGAATCCGGTCGGCGTCACGGACCGTCGAGAGCCGGTGGGCGATGCTGAACGTCGTCCGGTCTGCGGTCAGTTCGTTCAGCGACTGCTGGATCAGGACCTCGGTCTCGTTGTCGACGTGGCTGGTCGCTTCGTCGAGGATGAGTATCTCTGGGTCGCGCAGGAGCACACGTGCGATCGCAATGCGCTGGCGCTGGCCGCCCGAGAGCCGGTCCCCGCGCTGCCCGACTTCGGTGTCGTAGCCGTCATCGAGGTCAGTGATGAACCCGTGTGCGTTCGCTCGCTCGGTCGCCGACTCGATCTCGTCGTCGGTCACGTCGAGTCCGTAGGCGATGTTCTCACGGATCGTGCCGGTGAACAAGAACGGTTCCTGAGAGACGTAGCCGATCGAGGAGCGCAGACTTCGGAGCGTCACGCTCCGGACGTCGGTCCGGTCGACGGACACCGACCCTTCGGACACGTCGTAAAACCGGAGCAGCAGTTTCATCAGTGTGGACTTCCCGGAGCCCGTCGGACCGACCAGCCCAATCGTCTCGCCGGCATCCGCAGTGAACGA
This sequence comes from Halosimplex rarum, assembly GCF_047715405.1. Lineage (NCBI taxonomy): Archaea > Methanobacteriati > Methanobacteriota > Halobacteria > Halobacteriales > Haloarculaceae > Halosimplex > Halosimplex rarum. The sequence continues at coordinate 146,831 of NZ_CP180413.1, read as the reverse complement.
GACGTCGGTCAGCGCCTCCTCGCCGTCGGGGTAGCTGAAGGAGACATCGTCGAAGTCGACGGTGCCATCGACATCGGTGAGTTCACTCGCGTCGGGATCTTCCGGAATGCTGACTGGGTAGTCGAAGAGGACGAACACGCGTTCGGCGGACGCTTTCACGCGCTCGAAGTTGTTCAGAAGCTGGCCGGCCTGGGTCATCGGGCCCTGAATCTGGCGGGTGTACTGGAGGAACATCACGACTGTCCCGACAGTGACCGTCCCGGAGAACATCCCCAGTGGCGGGCCGAAGAGCACCCACCAGCCCCCGACCATGAACACGAGTGCGAATCCGAGGCCATTGATCAGCGTGAGCAGCGGGCCGAAACGGATTCCCCATCGGCGGGCGCCCCACCGGGCATCCATGTGCTTCTGGGACGCACCTTCGACCCGAGTAGATTCGAACGGCTCGTTCGTGAACGATTTCACGACCTGAATCCCGCTGAGATTATTCTCCAGTCTGGACGCGAGGTCACCGAACGTTCCGCGGGCTTCGCGATACATCGGTCGGACCTTCTTGACGAAGAGGTAGCTAACGAGCGTGAGCAGCGGCGCCGGTAGGAGTGCAACGAGCGCGAGTTGCCAGTTCGTCCCGAGCATGATCGCGCTGATGCCGACCACCTGGACCAGGATGTTGAGCAGTTGCCCGAGCCACCCGTTCAGGAACCCTTCGAGTCGGTTGACGTCGCTCGACAGGACGCTCATGAGTTCGCCCGTCTGGCGGTCGGAGTAAAACTCCATCCCGAGCCCCTGCATCTTGTCGTAGACGTCCGTCCGCAGTTCGTGCTGGACGTTCTCCGCGAAGACTGCCCACCCCCAGCTGCCGAGCCACGTGAGAATCGTCGTGAGCAGATAGACACTCACGAACAGGCCGACGGTGAGGAGCATCTTCCCCTGCGTCGTCTCTGGGAGCATCTCGACGGGGACGAGCGGGAGTCGATAGGGCGTGCTCTCTGTAAAGAGGCCGTCGATGGCCAGCGCGAGTAGCCACGCCGGCGCCAGCCCGAGCAGTGGCGATACCATGTTCGCCGCCAGCGCGAGACAGACGGGCTTGGGGTACCGGCGGGCGTATTTCCCCAGCAACCGACTCATCGGCCTCTCGATGTCTTCTCGTTCGTCGGAGAAAATGTCGTCTTCGTCGTCGTCGTCGGGCATCGAGGATTAGCTCCCCCGTGCGACTGTCTCCGACCACATCGAGATGGGCTGCTGGGGAGTGCTACACTGACGAGTCCACTGTCGAGAAACGATCGTATCGGAGCGCCCTGGGAAGGAGGGTACTTGCATGTAGCAAGAAGGTATGTAGTACGGATATATAGCCAGCGAACCCGGAGAGAACGGGGTCTTCTTCGGTTCTCATCTCCGATCACGCAACGAGTGTTGGTCAGTTCAGATCTCTCCCAGCAGCCGGTCCCTGGATGGCTCGTCTGGTTCCGCCAAACTGGTCTCGAAAGCGCAACCATTCCTGCGGTATCGGAAGGGCCTTATCGCAAGACAGCGAACGGATCACTACCCGCATGAGCGGGTGCGAAGCCATCCACTTCGCCTCGAGAGACCCACCCGTCTCTCGTTTCACATCCACCCCACCCACCGTTTCTCAGAGGGCCGGCGGCTCTCAGTGCAGTCTAAGGCATTCTTCGGCCGACGGATCTACATCTACCCCAACTTGCTGGTAGGTGCCGTCGCCGACGGGGACGACGTGCCGGACGATGAGCGAAACCTGGCCTTCGCTCTCGTAGTAGGAGAGGTCGCCCTTCACGGCGACCTGCGTGCCGTCCTCGATATCGTCGTCGACGCGACCGAGTCGCGAGGCGAAGACGACGCAGTGGATGGTGGCATCGTCGTGGACTAGGTCGAAGTGACCGTGACCGTTCGCGGAGACGCCGTAGTCGGAGACGTTTCGCAGATGTAGTCGTAGTCCAGGTGGTCGCTCGTCTCGACGAGGTCGGCTATCTCGTCGTTGAGCGCGTCGACGAAGGTAATGGTCTCCGTCTCGAGTTCCGCAGCCAGGGCCGTAAAGTCGTCGTCGGGCCCTGGCTCAGTCTCCATGCGTCTGTGGTGTGTCGGTCTCCGAGATAAGGGCTTGGGTGGTTCGCTCAGTTGGTCCTCTCTTCTCGATACGGGTACTTGATAGGTGGTCTCTAGCTCACGCTGAATATGCGTCGAACCAGGCAAACTCCTCGAGCGTGATCGCATAGGCGTCTGCACTGCCGACGTAGCGGGTCGTATAGCTCGTTGGGTAATACCCCGCTTCGGGGAATACGGCAGGCGTCGGCACGGCAGTCGACACTTCGCCCTCAGCGCTGGCTGCGACATCTCGCATGAACGCCTCGGTGATCATCGGTTCGGTAAACGTTAGCTGTCCGGTCCCGGACCCGTTGTAGGTCGGGAGTGCTACGAGGCTGCCGTCAGGGCCGAGTGGAAGGTCAACCGTCCCATCCGGTGAGGCAGGATCGATGGCGAAGTCGTACGCGCCGTAGATGTACGTGTGCGTAAACGGCACGTCCGGATCCCATTCTGGCGACGTCTCGTCGTAGATGTGCTCACCCATCTGCTTCACGATGAAGCGAGGCGTCTCGTAGACGTAGCGCTCCGGCCAGAACGGTTCGGGGATATCGTAGGTGGCGACCCCCATGAACGGGATCGGGCTCGGCGTGACGAGTTCGTCGATCGCTGCTTCCTCGACGAAGTAGTAGTGGAAGTCGAAGTGCGGTGTCGTCCACACGTCAGCCGGTGGATGACCAGTGGGGTTCCAGTCGATCCCCGCGAACGTGTACGTGAGATCGGTAACGTCGGGGAAGTCGAGATGGAGATGCTGGCTAGTGGACTGGCTCGTGAGATGCTCGAACGCGTCGCTGGTCACCCAGATTCCCAGCTGCGCGGGCTTGCCGCTCCGAGTCGTCGTGGAAAACGTCCAGACGTCGTCCCCGTCCCCCGTAACGGATGCCCCCTCCCCGCGCTGGTAGTTCGAATTCGGGGTGTCAAACGGATTTTTGGTTGGTGCTGCGCTCCCCACGCCCACGAGCGCTGTTCCTGCGACCGCCGCACCGAGTCCTTGCAAAACGTTCCGACGACTAACAGCAGACATCCGACTCTCGGCGTTTTGTTTCGACATACTAGTCATCTGCTCAGACGACGCTTGCTATCTTATAGTCGTAGTGATACGTGGTAGCATCCTGATTCGCCGGTTAGAGGTGTTCCGAAGCGATTCCTCGCCACCCGGCCCCAATAGTGGCAGCCGTATCTCATATTCTATCTCTCGGTGGTGGAATGACCGGGTATCGATTCCGGTGGCTCCGTTCACTGTTCCCGACCGTTCGCCGCGCGCGATGCATTCCGCCCTCCGCGTCATCTCGCTCTGTATCTCCTGTCACCGGAACGCCGATCACGGTAAAATATCGAAGCAGCGACTTCGCTCGCTTATCGACAGTGAATCAAGTGCTCTTCTGGATGGATTGAACTCCCACTTCTAGGTTCACCGTCAAAACCAAATAATGAGCCCCAACGTGGGCCTTTAGCTTCTCTTACCGGCATCGGATTGCGTCTCTGACGCCCGTCTCAATCCACGAGAAGAGAGGTAGCTACACCGGTGAATTCAACGCGCCGAAGTAGACTTGCCAGGCCAGCAGCGACTTCGCCACGAGACTCAACACGATGTACGCCCGCTCACCGTACAGGTAGTCTTGCCACTTCCAGACCTCGCGATACTGCAACAGCATGTTGATCGCAAAGAGGTTGAACAGGACAAACAGCGAGGCGTAGATAACGATCACGAAGTCCGGTGGGCTGCCGCCAGCGTTGAACGTGCCGAGGATCGAGACAGCGATGACAATCCAGGGGACAACGCCGGCGATCGAACCGACGACGAACGAACTCCAGTCGGTCTCTTCGGTCAGACGATTGTGACGCTCCATCACCAGTCCACAGAGATTCATCACTGCGACGAGGCCGAACAGTGCGATCAGCGTGCCAAGATCCCAGACACCCGCGAGCATGGCGATCAAGACGATCATCACCGAAGCGCTGATCGCATACTCGTACCACCGGTACGGATTCATTCCCTGCCCAAGGTAGGCGACGTAGCGGTCGTAAAGAACCGTCGCGATAAGCACATGAGCGATTGCTGAGATGAAGAGGAACGCAACCGCCAAATAAGCCAACTCGATCGTCCCGATCGACTCCATGACGGGTGCAAGTCGCTGGCTTTCAGTGTCGAACTCGAGATGCGTCGCGGTGATCGTCCACTCCCGCGAGGAACTCAGATAGAGCATTAACGCACCCTGAAGGAAGTGTAACCCACCCATGACCGCGTTGAATCGCCGGAGATTCCAGTCGCCAGGGTTCGTCGTTCCCATAGACTATCTATTCGTAGACATCTGTTATCGTCTTTTGGTAGCATTTATCGCGGCCAGCAGACAGGCGTCTCCGTCATCGAAGCCCTTCGGGACAGATCTCCGACAGAAGAGATACCTACGTGGCCTTGTTGAAACCCTCAATTGGTGATAGGTATCAGCAGCTGTGCTGAATACAGGGCACGAACTGATCAGAGCAGAGCAATGGCGAACAAGAAATATATGACGATACTGATGATGTCCTGAAGTGCGGTGGCCAGCGGCCCGCTCCCGAGCGCCGGATCGATGTCTAACAGTATGAATCCTATTGGGATGAGCGAGGCGAGGACTGTTGCGACAGTACTGGAAATAAACAATGAGAGGCCCACCACGACGCCGATTTGCGCCGAACCAACGATGACCGCGGCCCCCAATCCGCCGAGGACGCCCAGCATGGTTCCGATAAGTATCCCGATAAGGAGCTCTCGTCGCAGGTAGCGTCCGTAATCGACGTCCGAGAGGACGAACGCCCTGATGGCGATGGCTTCCGACTGTGTCCCTACGGAATCAGCGATGTAAGCAACCACCGGAGCGAAAAAGGCGAGCGCAATGGTCTGCTCCAAGGTTGCCTCAAATTGACTCGTGACGACGCTGAGAATTAGTCCGGCGACCAACCCGAACAAGAGCCATGGGGCCCGTGCTCGGACCGCGACGCGAACCTGAGTAGAGGCGAGTTCTGTGATCTTATGTCTGGTTTTCTGAATCCCTGCACTGAGAAGTACGTCTTCGAGATGTTCCTCATGCATGGAGTCGATGATGGCCTGTGAGGTTACAACCCCGATGAGCTGTCCATCGCCATCTACCACCGGGATCTCGGTACGGTCGCTTTTGATAGCGAGAAATATGGCGCGCTCTCGGTCAGCGTCTGGAGACAACTGGACAGTCGCTGGCCCCATGAGACGCGAGGCAGGATGGTGGTCCGCCGACCCGAAGAGGGCGGCGATATCGATTCGACCCAGGAGTTGTCCACACTCGGTGACGTAGATCGTATCGGCGCTCTCCCACGTCTCGCCGTTGAGATGGTCCAGCATGTCATCTTTAGTGTCCTCCGGGTTGCAAGTGGGGATATCCTTCGATAGGATGTCTCGGATAGTCTCGTCCCCTACACTCGAGCCCATGCTAGAACATGTACCGAACCTACCCAGATAACACGAAGGGTACGCTACATCCATCCTCTGGGCCGTGTTTTGACGCGGTGCAGATCGTCCACTACGTTCGTTGTACGAACGACGAACTCTGGTCAGGAGGGGTACACGGACTGGTTTTGGGTAGCCGATCTAGCCACTTTCCGACGTCTTCAGGAGCGTCTAAACACGGCTCAACGAGTGCTATTCGTGTGGCAGTACATTCCCCGTCATTGACGTCAAGAGACGACAGGCCGACGTCCTTCACTTCGAGATAGAAGACGGACGCAACCGTCTACTCTTTCCGCTCGTCCTTTCTGGCGTGGTTGAGGAAGTGCTCGGAGTACACCGGACACAACTCATTCGAATCGGACCATCCACAATTACCGTTCGACTGGAGGTGCTCTCCGACCGCAACGAATCACACGTATGAGAGCAGGTGCACGCAGACCTACGGTTATTCTTCGAAGATCAGGGTATCACTGGGGTTGCTCTGGAGAAAGCGACTGAGCTACCGCAACGCGATACTTCTAGTGGGAACTTCCGCTTGCAGGGCGAAACCGACGACTCTGGATAGGATTTAGAACCGACCGACGCCGTGTTTGCTCGAAAATCGGTAACTGTCTCGGTAAGCGAATGCCGTTGAGTGTAAGATGCCCCCTCTAGGGAATTATTTCGCAGTATTCGTACCTATTCTCAGGTCTGTCAATTCGCTCAATGTAGGTGGGATACTGAGCGAATCAAGGGAACCCACTTGTTGGTGGCTCCCTTACAGTCCTTACCCATGGCCTCAGAGGGACTTGATTCCGTTGACAAAGGTATCCTGTATCTCCTGCAGAAAGATGCCAGAAACAATACGACGAACTCCATCGGGGAACAGGTCGGCGTTTCGTCCAGTACGGTCGCCAATCGTATCAACAAGCTCGAAGAGGGCGGCGTTATCTCGGGCTATCACCCGACGATTGACTTCGAGCAAACGGGGATGGGTCATCACTTGCTCGTCATTGGGACTGTTCCGATTGATGACCAAGAGGAGATTGTTGACGGCCTCGTTCGCGTCCCTGGTGTGGTGAGTGTCAGTGAGTTATTAACGGATAACGCAAATCTCTCAATTGAGTTGGTTGGGCAGAACAAGCAAGAAATTGAGAAGAGCATCGGTGAGATGAGTGGGTTGGGCATCGATATTGAGCGCATGGATCTACTGAAACGTGTTCGAGCGTTTCCCTACAATCATTTCGGAGAAGAATTCACGAACGAAGACGACACTGGATGATTTCCAGCCCGTATTTAAGACACAGTGGTTAATATAAAATAGACGACATGTTTATCCGAAGCGGAAGCATAGTCATTCTTGATGAGTCAAGTTCAGACCGCCGAGACGGATAGTCAGAGAGTGAGTCGGGCAGTAATCGATGCAGTAGCTGCCGTTGAGGGTATTCGACCAACGGAATTAGCGCCACCGCTGTACGACGTAGTTGACCCCGATGCGTTGGACAAAGTGTTCGCTGGGCGGTCATCACTGGGGAAAGTGGTATTCAACTACAACAGTTACGAGGTTACGGTAGATGCCGATGGCCATGTGGCAATCAAGGACTACAGTGGATAGCTAACGTAGTGAAACTATGAACCGTTCTGTAGAACATAAGTATCCGTTACTACCCCCTCGATCACTATGGAATGTACCGATTGTCAAAGTGAGGATGGGAAAGTGACTAAAGTAACATGTGGGTGTGAGAATAGCTATCGGGCATCCATTTGTGAAGACTGCATCATCGAATACGTTATGAGTTCGAACGTCACTGAAACCGATCGTGTACGACTCTCATGAGATCTGGTCTGTAAGCAAGTCTACTTACCAGTGCATTCAGCCAGTTCTACGATGAAAACAACCATTTTGTGAATAGGTCTCTGTTACCCTCGGCTCGTGCGGTTCTTTCCGATACCTGTCCAAATCTTGCTGGTCAGAAGCGATTACGCACTCTGAGTACGCCGCAAGCGTTGCGTCAGTGGTGTCGGTGAGCCGCTGGCGAATCTCGGTCCGATCCCATCCCAGCGGCGAAAGGACGCTCTCGATGGCGCGGACGAGCTGTGTCTCGTAGTACGATTCGTCGTAGTCGTCGACCGCTTCGTGGGCGAGTGCGACCCGCTCCCGAGATCCTTTCTCGTCGTCGACGACCACGTACTCGATGTCCTGACCGGGGTGGACGTCGAGGCCCTGGTCGCGGGCGCGTTCGAGCGCGGCGACGTTCTGGGTGTACTGGGTGTAGGCGTCGACCGGTTTCGAGATGCGATTCCGCTCGACGAGGTCGGCTGGGTCGACGCGACCCGCCTCGAGCAGGCCAATGGCCGTCTCCAGTCGGTCGACGACCGACTCCGGGTCACGGGTCTCGTCGAGGACGCAGATGCAGTCACGCTGGAAGCGTTCGACGAACGGTGGCGTCGAGCGCTGCCGGGCTTCGATACCGCGTGTCTTGTACGACTCTTCGTGAGCACGTTTCCCGAAGTACTTCGTCAGCGCACCGGCGTCGCTCTCGCGCTGCGGGACGAACGCGACCCAGTCGTACGCTGCTTCGTATTCGAGGCGGATCCCGATCTCGTCAGTGAGGTCGGCGGCGATCGCATCCAGGTCCTCGCGCTCGCTCGACTCGAACTCGGGATTGGGCGTCACCCAGATCGAATCGACGATGCCGTGGACGACGTCCCACCCACCAGCTTCGAGGCGCTGTTTCGCTCGCAGCAGGATCTCGCGAGCGTAAGCGTTGATCGCTTCGTGGCACTCGATCCGGCCGAACTTGGCGTTCGAGAAGCCCTGATAGCCGAAGCAGGCGACGAGAATCCACTTCAGCGCGTCCGACCGCCCTTCGAGCGCTTGCAGGCGGTCCTCGTCGGGATCGTCGCGCTGGCGTTCCTCGCGGATGGCGTCTTTTTGATCGCATCACGGTCGTCGATGATCGGTTGGAGGACGTCGACGAGATATCCCTGCTCGTCACAGATCGCGTAGTCGAGTTCGGGCACGTCCGCACGGTCGCGATGGCACTCACAGCGGATGACGTCCGGCGAGACGTTACGAGTGCAGATGATGTTCGGGTAGAGGCTGGAGAAATCGAGTTCGTGGACGTCCTCGTGTAACCCACGTCGGGAGCGAAGATGAACCCGCCCCGGTCGGCGTCGTGGAGCGTCCCCATCGGTTTGTAGAACTCGTGGCGCCAGGAGTTCCAAGGCGTCAGCACACCGCGAGCGGTCGCCTCGCGGATCTGGATGGCCGTGAGGACGTTCCCGATCGACGCCCACGCGAGTTCCTGCAGCGGCTTGTGCGACCGTCCGACCAGGTCGAGGATACCGTCGAGATTCGTTTCCCCGTGGAAGAAGGTGTTCGACTCGTCGACGATCGCTCGGCCGGGGACGTTGTATCGAGCGGGTGAGTGGCCGACGCGGCCGTAACTGGCGTACGTGGATCGCCCGGCGAGTTGCTGGTACTCGACGTCTGGCCACCGACTCAGTGAGAACTCATTGACGCCGGCGTCGGTAGCCATATCGTACAGTGTTGGGACGAGGTCGCTCGTCGAGCAGACGAGCACGTCCGGATCCCGGTCGTCGACAGTGGCCTGGACAGCCCGGACGATGCTCGCGGGCGAGCCTGTGACAGACTCGCCGTCGACGGTGAGTTCGCCGTAGCTATCGCCTGCCGTCTCGGTGACGGGGACGGCCAGTCGGAGCGTGGCAAGGTCGCCTGTCGGCGTCGGGTCACAGCCCGTTTCGAGACAGTAGCAAAACTCCCGGGTGAAATCCACGTTAAAGCAGGCCAGGTCGCCGGCCGGGGTATTCTCGCCAGCGAACTCTTGGTTCCGATCGGCATCGCGGACGGGCCGGTCGACCGACAGCCGGGTCGCCATCGAGTCCGACTTCGTCGTAGTGTGCTCTGACATATCTGCAAAGAGGGACGGATTCAGAATAAGCCGTGGCGTGTCTCTTCCGGGTTTCAGAGAACAGTGGCTCGGAGAGGTCCGATCGCGGTCACGTCCTGCGGATTTACAGCGGAGTAGTGCCCCTTCCGGGGCACCTTCCAGGCGGGTCGGGAGTTCAAGCCCACGGAGTGCGTAGACGGGGTCATGTGTGGTCGAACGTCCCTCTTCATCCCGCAGGACGACCTCGAAGACCGGTTCGACGCGACGGTCGTCACCGACGGCGGGTACACGCCGCGGTACAACATCGCGCCCGGAGAGCCACTGGAGGTCATCACGAACGAAGCGACCGACGCGATCGACCAGTCCCACTGGGGTCTGATCCCGTCCTGGGCGGACGAACCCGAGGAAGGTTTCATCAACGCCCGCTCAGAGACAGCGGCCGAGAAGCGTGCGTTCGCGGACGCCTGGAAATCACGGCCGTGTCTGGTGCTCTTGTCGGGCTTCTACGAGTGGCAGCAACAAAACGGCGGATCGAAGCAACCGTATCGGGTCTATCGTCCCGACGACCCTGCATTCGCGATCGCCGGGCTATGGGAGACGTGGGATGGCGATGATGAGGACGTGTCCTGCGTGACGATTCTAACGACCGAGCCAAACGACCTGATGGCCCCGATCCACGACCGAATGCCGGTCGTATTGCCAGCCGACGCCGAAGACCAATGGTTGACTGCGGGTCCGGGCGAGCGGGCTGAGCTCTGTCAGCCGTATCCTGATGGGGATCTAGATGCCTACGAGATCTCGACGCAGGTCAACAATCCCGACAACGATGAAGCGACAGTGCTGGAGCCGCTTGGCCACGAGCAGTCGGGACTCGGGGAGTTCGGGTCGTCGTAGGTTGAGCGGTGAGAGTTCTAGTGTCGGGCACCTCTTCCCATTCGTTCCTTTGCTGCCATCACGTTCTTGCCGAAAGCAATTGTTGGGTTGGAGCACATCAACGATTATGGTGGATAAAAGCGGAAACACGGTTTCTTAGCCGATCTTCGGGGTAGCTGGCTTGGTTAAATTCTGCAATAATCGATGGGAGTGGCCCGCTGAATACAGAGAGTGGATTCAACAGGATGGTCGAGATAGAGGAAGGACCCGCTGGATCGCATCATCGGAAACATAGCAATAACTCGGGCTGCAGGGCGATACAACCCTTTTCCAATCAACTGGGTTACACCGCCTTCGGGTTGATGTTCCTGTTCGAACGGAACACGTTGTCCGGGTCGTACATCGTCTTTGCCTCGGCGAGACGGGCGAAGTTGTCGCCGTAGGTCGCCCGGAGGCGCTCCTCGTCGTCGTCGGCGGTCTGGAAGTTAACGTAGTTCCCACCGGTCGAGAAGGGACGAATCTTTGCCCACGCATCTCGAACCCAGTGGCGGAACTGCTCTTCGTTTGGCTCGTCGGGTTCCCATTTGCCCGAGACACCGTAGATGAAGCGGATGTCGCGGTTGCCGACCGCACCCTCGTCGTCATCGTACTCGTTGAGGGCTCCTTCGACGTGGGCAATGACGAGCTGCGCACCCGGAATGGGACACTCTGCGGCCAGGTCCCGCATGGTTGAGCGGAGGTCATCGCTCAACTCTGCGGCAAACTCCGTCTTCCAGTAATAGTGCATCCCTTTCGGGTTGGTCGCGTCGAGGAGCGACTGCAACTGGGTGTAGGGGCGCTTTTGTAGCAGGTCCACGACGGGATCGCCCAGTTTCCGAATAGGGGCGAGCGCCTCTTCAACCTCGTTCAGATCGCCGCTGTAGCAGACCGTCATGGTACAGATCCGCATTCCGTGAGCCTCTTCGGGCACAAATGGTGCCGGCGGTGCCCGCATAAGGATCAGAAACACGGTGAGCTCCCTGGGCGCTGCAGTGGTTATCTCTCTGTAGACTTCGAGGATTTCATCTGCCCGTTCGAAGGGCCAGGCGATAAGCCCGCCGTAGACAGTGGGGCCGACCTCATGCAGGCTGTAGGTGAACGACGTGACGACACCAAAGTTGTGCCCGGCCCCTCGAATTGCCCAGAAGAGTTCGGCGTTCTGCTCGCGGTTGACGCGGTGAACTTTCCCATCGGCGGTGACGATTTCGACTTCAAGCAGGTTATCGACTGTCCACCCAAACCGACGGGTCAAGTAGCCGAACCCCCCACCGAGGGTCAAGCCGGCGAGTCCAGTCTCAGAAACAAAGCCCAGCGGAGTGGCCAGACCGTGGAGTTGGGTCTCCCGATCGACATCGCCGAGCAGGCACCCAGCCTGCGCCGTTACAGTTCTCGCCTCGGAATCAACGAGGACCCCGCGTAGTCGGGACATGTCGATAGTCAGACCATCGTCAGCTAGAGCCGTCCCGGCGATATTGTGACCGCCACCCTTTGTCGAGAGCAGGAGTTCGTGATCTCGAGCGAAGTTCACCGCGGCCACGACGTCGGCCGTGCCCGTCGGTTGAACCACGAGTGCCGGGGTCTTGTCGATCATGCCGTTCCACAGGCGCGTCGCTTCCTCGAATCCATCGTCCGACGGAGTGAGAAGTGAACCACGAAGCTGCTGCTCGAACGTCTCGAGTGTCTCTTCAGACAACGTCGTCATCGGCCCATCTCGGGTGGCGATTGTGGTATTGGTCATCGGTGCTCCGGTGGCACCGACTCAATGCCGAGTTGTCGCAGTAGTCCGAACGTGTCGGGCTGTACCCACCGTTCGGCGACCATCCCGTCGTCGAGACGGGTGAACACCGCATTCTCGACCTCGAATTTTCGCCCGGTCGGCTCGGATCCCAGAAACTCCCCCTCGTGAGTCCCCTTGAGCGTCACCCGCATGGCAACCATGTCTCCTTCGGCGATGATTTCCTTGACAGTCGCCGAGAAATCCGGGAACGCGACGAGAAGGCCTTCCATGCTCTTTCGGATTGCCGTCCGCCCACTGTGGTCACCGAACGGGTCGTGTTCGACGGCATCCACTGCATATACTTCTTCGATCAAATCGAGGTCGCCGCCCGTAGCTAGTTCTTCTGGAATGCGGCGGGCGATCCGCTTGTTCTGCTCGATACGTTGGTTTGTAGCTGCCATTATGGTCCACCATTAATAATTAAGAAGCGTATCGAGATGAGCATATCTGCTTGATGCGCGCTCTCCGCCGATCGATAGTTGCTCAATAGGTGGTGATTCAGAACCGATCTCGTGACCGATACGCGCCCTATATTCAGTACGACAGCCGAAATCCATCACTGCTTGGTGGCTTCACTGATCCCGCTGTCACCACTCGTAAATTGGATCTATGTGAGATCTGCACTGTGTCTCAGCACAGGCCCTCAGAACTATCACCGGTTGGGAGTCCCAACGAGATCAAAACTACTGCGTGGCTGAGGCCGCCGTCGCATCCACGAGCGCGTACTCCCTATCGCGACTCGTGCCCTCGGCCTTCACTAGGTTGTACTGGGTCATCTTCCAGAGGTACGTCCGGATCGTCCGCTGGGTCCGCGGATCGTCGACCCGGTCGCTGTAGTGGTCGTGAATCTCGCTCGGCCCGTGGGGGGCCGTGCTCGCGGACGACGTCGTAGACGACCTGCTGGTGGGGCGTCAGCGCGTCGAGGTTCTTCTGTTTGATCTGCGCCCGGGCGTCCGAGGCAGCATCGAGCAGGAGTTCATCGGTGATCTTTTCGCGGTTCTCCCGGTCGGCCTTGCTCGCGGCCGTGCGGAGGATACCGATCGCGAGCCGGGCGTCGCCGGCGGCGGCGTCGGCGATCCGGTGAAGCTGGTCGGCCTCGATGGTGTTGGGGTCCAGCCCCCACTTCGCTCGCGCGGCGAGGATATCGCGCAGTTGCTCGTCGTGGTAGCTGTCCATCCGGACGTGTTCACTCGACCGCAGGCGGCTGACAAGCCGTTCGTCGATGCGGTCGAACAGTTGCTCTTCCGTGTTGGCGATACAGATGAGCGCGAACTGCGGGAGGCTGTGCAGGTCGTAGATGACCGCGGGGTTTTCGAGCTGGTCGACTTCGTCGAGGATGACGACGCGTCGCGGCCCATCGTAGCTCTGGAGACGGTCGACGAGTTCGTCGTGGGGAGTGGACTGGCGGTGGATGTCGAGCGTCTCGCCGAGGTCGTCGAGGATCTGATACAGGGCGCGATAGCGGGTGTAGTTGCGCCAGCAGTTGACGTACGTCGACTCGACGTCGAGGACTTCCTCGCGGAGGCGCTCGGCGACGAACTTCGAGATACAGGTCTTGCCCGCGCCACTGGGGCCGGTCACGAGCGCCGTGTTCGCCGGCTCGTCGTTCGTGACCGGTTCGAGCACGCTGGAGAGGTGATTGACCTCGGCGTTGCGATGCTCAACCTCTCGCGGGACGAACCGGGCGCGCAACACGCGAGCATCGCGGATCATTCTGGTACAGTGATTCCGGCTTTGACTACAAAAACATATGCGGGGCGTTTCCGGGAAAGGGTGAGAGTGGGATATCTGGGTCAGCAATAGGGTCCATTCTGTGCCGTTTTCGAATGGCTACGGTCGGTGTTTCCCGAAAACCAGTCTTGGCTGTAGCCGATTTCCGGGAACGTGTCGGGTGGCGCTCGCGTGTGTTCTGTTTGCGCCCCTGAGGGGTGGGGCGCGTCCTGCCGGAGGCGCCTTCCGTCCAACGGAGTCGCTATTCATGGAGACAACTGAGTCATCGGTCTCCTTCGACGAGACCGACACACGACGCGATGAGATGCACAGCACGATCGACGCCTGGATCGACGACCTCGTCACGGCCGTCGACGAAGCCAAGGTGAGCGACGAGTTTCAGGAGTGGCTCGACGTCCAGAGTCGCTTCCACGACTACTCCTACCGGAACACGCTTCTCATCAACCGCCAGTGTCCCGAGACGAGCCGGGTTGCGGGCTACCGGACGTGGCAGGAGGAGTTCGACCGGCACGTCCAAGAGGGCGAGTCAGCCATCTGGATCTGGGCGCCGATCATCACGAACCAGTGCCCGAAGTGCGAGAATTCGCCGAGCTACCACGAGAACAGTAACTGTGAGTACGACGAGACGCCGCCCGAGGAGTGGTCCGAGGGCCTTGTCGGGTTCAAGCCCGCGCCGATGTTCGACATCTCCCAGACCGAAGGCGAGCCACTTCCCGACCTGGACGCGGAAGCGACCAGGGACGCTGACGACCTCGTCGAACAGCTGATTGCCGCCGCTGAAGAGTTCGGCGTGACGGTGCGAATCGTTCCAGCCGAGGAGTGGACCCACGGCGAGGCGAAGGGCATCTGCGAGCAGCTGAGTCTCTTCGACGCCCAGCCGCTCGTCGAGGTACGTGATCGAGAGAACGAGGCCGACCTCGCGCGGACGCTGATTCACGAGTACGCGCACGCCCTCCTCCACTTCGACGTCGACGACGATACCGAGCGGGCGAAATGCGAAGTCGAGGCCGAAGCCGTCGCGTACGTCGTCGGGCGCTACTTTGGGCTCGACATGAGCGGGTCAGTGTTCTACCTGGCCGCGTGGGAGTCGGATAATCCGGACGTTGTTCGAGAGCGGCTTGGCCGGGTCAGTACCACAGCCGAAAAGATCATCGAGGTACTGGACGGCTGAACGAAGATCATTAGAAGTCAGAGTCGAGACGTTGCTGCTGGTCGCGAAGAAAATTCACGACAGTATCGATATCCTGCTTCGGGATGGTCTGTTGTTCGAACACGCCTTTGAACGCATCTTCGAAGCCGTCGGCGGTGAGCCGTTCGAGGACCGTATCGATCCGCCCGGCAAGTTTCTCCAGATCGCCGCGCTGGAGATGGGTTGCAATCCGATCAAAATCCGCATCGGCAGCAAGCACCACCAAATCTCAGGAATCCGCCTTCCGACCGCTGCGGAGTTTCACGGCAAACAGCAGTTCTCGCTCCGGAATCTTCGCTGTTACCGGGTGGCCAGTTCGGAGCTCCGCCGTAACGGAATGCTGTGCCAGATAGCGGTACGACCACTCGGCTTCCGTCTGGCGACACCCCAACGCATCGACCATCGCGTCGAACCGAACGAGATTGCCGATATCTTTCTCGAACCGGATGGTACGGCCTTCGTAGCGGTCATTCCGTTCGATGTCGGCAATTTTCTCATAGTCGCGGTCAGCGAGAAGTGCAGTGTAGTCGTCGATCGCCTGCCCGGGAATGACGACATCGACATCCGTCGTGAACCGCTGGTTGAACGTTGCGATCGCCCATCCGCCAACCAGAACGTACGGTCACTCAGCGTCGATGACTGCGTCCAACGTTTCCAGTAGCTCGGCTTCGCGTTCGCCAAGACTCATGGTTAAAGACGTGGATCGTCGTGGGAAGCATCGATCTCTCGATCGTACTCCTCGGCGAACATCTCCAACGCTGGCTCGTAGTTCACTCGGTATTCCAACATATGCTCGATTGCCTCGTCCAACGAAATGACCGGATTGCCGTCGACCCACTCGCGAGTGATGCTCCCATTCGTCGGGAACAACACGTACGAGACGGTCGCATCGTAGTCAGTCGCATCCGGCCGCTCTTCGATCCGGCTCGGAATCGCGAACTCATCAAAGAACGCCGTCCACTGTTCGACGTGTTGGTCGTCGACCTGGATGAAGATCGGATAGTCGTCGTGGCCACGGGCGATCTGATAACCGCCATGCGTCCAGACGTAGACGCTATCGATCTTCGTATACGCGAAGGGCATCCCGGCGAAGTGGGGAATGACGTACCCCTCATCGATCGACGGAGCCACTGATCGAGAGATGGCCGCGACCATCTCGTAGTAGCGGTCTCAAACGGTGTAATCCTCAATATAGACGCCATCATCGCGACGGATGAAGCTTGCGTCCTCCAACCGCTCGATCCAGTCGTAAACCCATGAATAGGAGCCGTCGATCTTCTGGGCGATCCACCGGATCGAGTCGCCCGGCCGAACCGCCAACATGATTTTCGCTGCCGTTTCGTCGACGTACTCCATCATCGCTAGTTATCGGTATCGTATCTAACGATATCAGTATTGTCCCGGAAATTTCGGTTCTAGTTATCACAGTACAGATAGGGGATTCTTAGACCGGTACTTAGGCTCGACATGACACTCAGGACAACCGCATCTCGTAATCAAGGGTAAGCTTCGCGTGTTTGAAAACGCGTTTGCCATGGAGGCTTTGTTCGACGTCGAAGCCGGTGACGACGGCACGGCCAGTCAGGACACGAACGTCGGCTACTCTCTCCGCGGCACCGACGCCGCCGCGTTCAGCATCGACGGGAACACCGGGGATCTTTCTCTCGACGCCCCGCAGGACTTCGAGGTTCGAACACAAGATGAATTCCCAGAACGGCCAGTATCACGCTTCTACTGACGGGTGGCTTCCCGACCGCGTTTTCATGCTTCACCCCCGTGGGAGCGACGCATGGGACCTTCCTTTTCGCGCACTCGAAACCACTATTTCCGGAGCACTCGCGCAGATATGGGACACAGCACACCCCCGTATTGTGTCTCTCGCTGCGCTGGAGACTCCGTCGACAGGTGGACGTGGATCTGCATGTTCTACAGCCGTCTGAACACTACCACCCCGCCGCGATGTGCGAAAGCCCCATTATCGGCGATTCGCTCGTTCCCGGTTTAGTAGTTAGAGGATCCATACGAGGGGGCGAGCGGCGACCGGACCGCCGTCCGCCACGCGTGCGGAGCGAAGAGGGTCTGTTTCGGTGGGCGGGCGTTCCACGGCGTGGAGAGCGTTCTCACCGGCATCTATATATCGAGCTTTTGGTATAGTTTTGGCATGCAAGATTGTAGCCGCTCGTCAGCGTCTGGACGCGGCCGCGTACAGTCGGCGGTGCGGGGCGCTCACGCCGAGGTGCGGTCACCGTGAGACGAGCGCGTGGCGGTCAGCCCAAGACGCGACGGACCGGGGACGAGGACGCGAGGCGAGACGACGTCGGACCGCGCGTGAGGGTGGTTGCTTGAGCGCCGACGGGGTGGACAGACTGCGCGCGCTGGTGGTGTCGACGCTGCTGCTGTGTTCGAT
Source organism: Halosimplex rarum (assembly GCF_047715405.1). Classification (NCBI taxonomy): domain Archaea; kingdom Methanobacteriati; phylum Methanobacteriota; class Halobacteria; order Halobacteriales; family Haloarculaceae; genus Halosimplex; species Halosimplex rarum. The sequence continues at coordinate 129,362 of NZ_CP180413.1, read as the reverse complement.
AGTCGCCGGTGTCTCGGTACTTACGGACGCGGGAACGGCCGCGACGGCCGACGCGTCGGTGAGCTATTCGAATCCGACCGTCGAGCAGTCGTCGCTGTTCGAGGGGAGCGCGGTTGAGACGACGGTCACGATCCAGAACGGTGGCGGCGGGGAAGGGACGTACAACGTGTCCGTGTCGGTCGACGGTACCGTCCGGCAGTGGGCCAACGGCACCGTCGCGGACGGGGCGACGAAGACGGTCAGCGTCGACGAGTCGCTGTGGACCGTCGGCGACCGGACGGTGACGGTTGCGGGTGGGAGCGCGAGCGCGACCGAGACGGTGACCGTCCAGGAGGCGATGGCGACGTACCACGGGGGTCCGGGGAACCTCGGTCACTATCCGGGCCAGACGGGGCCGACGAGCGAGCCCATCCCGGCGTGGGACATCTCGGAGGGCACGCCGCAGGTGATGCAGTCGATCGTCGTGGACGGGACGCTCTACACGGCCTTCCACGACGGCGGCAAGCTGTACGCGCTCGACCCCGAGGACGGCTCGGTGCTGTGGAGCGCGACGCCCGGCGGTCAAAGTGGATCGACCTGGACGACGCCCGCCTACGCCAACGGTGTCCTCTACCTCGGCAGTAACGACTACAAACTCCACGCGATCGACGCGACCAACGGGAACGAGATCTGGAGCTACGACACGGCGACCAATGTCCGGTCCGCCCCGGCCGTCGTGGACGGCGTGGTCTACTTCGGGAGCAACGGAGGGAACATGACGGCGGTCGACGCCGCGACCGGCGAGGAGATCTGGCAGTACACCGAGGAGTGGCAGGGCCTCGTCGAATCGAACCCCGCAGTCGTCGACGGCGTGGTCTACTTCGGGAGCGATTCGGACAACGTCACCGCCCTCGACGCCGAAACCGGGGCGAAACTCTGGAACTTCCAGGCGGCCGACGAGATCCAGTCCGACCCCACGGTCGTCGGCGACACGGTGTACATCGGGACCGACTCGGCGTCGTGGGAGACGGGCGGTGACGGCACGATCTACGCGCTCGAAACCGCCGATGGGTCCGTGCGCTGGAGTCACACGATGACGGGCGACGTAGACGGCGGCCTCGTCTACGCCGACGGGATGGTCTACGGCGGGAGTCGCGGGGGCGACTTCGTCGCGCTGGACGCCGCCGACGGGTCCGTAGAGTGGACGCGGACGGGGACCGACTTCCGCGGCGCACCGGTCGTCGCGGGCGGCGTCGTCTACGTCTCGGACTTCGGCGACGGGAGCGTCCGCGCCTTCGACGCCGACACCGGCACCCAGCAGTGGGTGTACGACTCGCCGGAGGGGAATCTCTACCCGACGCCGCTCGTCTGGAACGGCTACGTCTACTACGGATCCGGGAGCCACCTCTACGCCGTCAAACAGCCGGCACCGGCGATCTCGAACGTCGCCGTCACCAACCCGTCGGGCCAGGACATCGCGGTCAGTTTCGACTCCGATACGCAACTCGCTACTATCTCGGTGTCCGTCTCCGGTGCCGAGGACGCGACGCTGACCGACTTCACCGAGACGGGCGGGCCCGGCAGCTACACGTACACCGCGACGTACGCCGGATCGAGCGACGGAACCTACACCGCGACGGTCGACACCGCCGAAGACGCCGAGGGCACCGACGGTGCCGACGGCGAGTCCGCCAGCGTCACCGTCGACACGACGCCGCCGGCCGCCCCGTCGACGCCGGACCTCGCCCCCAGCAGCGACACCGGCGCGTCGAGTTCGGACGGCGTGACGAGCGACACGACGCCGGAGATTACGGGAACAACAGAGGCGGATGCGACTGTCGAGGTGATCTCTGACTTGGACGGCTCGCTCGGGACGGTCACCGCAGACGCGAACGGCGACTGGTCGTTCACCCCGGGCTCTGCCCTCGCGGACGGCACCCACAGCCTCACGGCGACGGCAACCGACGCCGCCGGAAACACCGGGCCCGCCTCAACCGCTCTCGGCGTCACGGTCGATACGACCGGGCCGGACGCGCCGTCGACGCCCGATCTCGATCCCGAGAGTGACACCGGCGACTCCGATTCTGACGATCTCACGAGCGACGCGACACCAACTCTCTCGGGAACCGCCGAAGCCGGGGCGGTCGTCGAAGTGGTCTCCGATATAGATGGATCGCTCGGGACGACGACGGCGGACGCGGACGGCGACTGGTCGTTCACCCCCGGCTCCGCCCTCGCGGACGGGGCCCACAGCCTCACGGCGACGGCGACCGACGCCGCCGGAAACACCGGTCCCGCCTCGGCTGGCGTGACGGTTACGCTGGACACGACCGCACCGGCGGCACCGTCGACGCCCGATCTCGACCCCGATAGCGACACCGGCGAGTCCAGTACCGACGACCTGACGAGCGACGTGTCGCCCACCCTCTCGGGAACAGCCCCGGCCGACGCGGAGGTCACCATCGTCTCCGATCTGGACGGCTCGCTCGGGACGGTCACCGCCGACGGCGACGGCGACTGGTCGTTCACCCCCGGCTCCGCCCTCTCGGACGGCAGCCACAGTCTCACGGCACAGACAACCGACGACGCCGGGAACGCCGGCACTTCGGCCGCCCTCGTCGTCACTGTCGACGCGAGCGCGCCAGCTCCTCCCTCGGCGCTCGACCTCGCGGCCGGGAGCGATACGGGCTCGTCGGACGCCGACGAGGTGACCTGCGACGCGACGCCCACACTCTCCGGGACCACCGAGGCCGACTCGGTCGTCACGTTGGTCTCCGACCTGGACGGCTCGCTCGGGACGGTCACCGCAGACGCGAACGGCGACTGGTCGTTCACCCCCAGCAGCCCACTCTCGGAGGACGTTCACAGCATCGCGGTGACGGCGACGGACGCCGCCGGGAACACCGGCAGCGCCGCCACTCTGACCGTGACGGTCGATACGACCGCACCGGGCACGCCGTCGACGCCCGATCTCGACCCCGAGAGCGACCTGGGTGACTCCGATTCGGACGACCTGACGAGCGACACCACCCCGACGCTCACGGGGACCACCGAGACCGAGGCGGTCGTCGAAGTGGTCTCCGATATAGATGGATCGCTCGGGACGACGACGGCGAACGCGAACGGCGACTGGTCGCTCACCCCCGGTACCGCGCTCTCAGAGGGCGACCACCGACTGACCGCGTCGGCGACCGACGCCGCCGGAAACGCCGGTCCCGTCTCGGCCGCGCTGACCGTGACAGTCGACACGACGCCGCCGGACGCACCGTCGACGCCCGATCTCGATCCCGGAAGCGATCTGGGCGAGTCCGATTCGGACAACCTCACGAGCGACGCGACGCCCACCCTCTCGGGAACCGGCGAAGCCGGGGCGACCGTCGAAGTGGTCTCCGATGTAGATGGATCGCTCGGGACGACGACGGCGGACGCGGACGGCGACTGGTCGCTCACCCCCAGCTCCGCCCTCGCCGATGGCACCCACAGCCTCACGGCGAAACTGGTCGACGCGGCCGGGAACACCGGCGTCGCTTCGGCGAGTCTCCCCGTCACCGTCGACGCGGTCGCGCCGGACGCCACCGCCAGCGGCGATCTGAGCGTCGAGATAGACAGCGCGGCGTCGTTCGACGCCGCGCAAACGACGGACGACGTCGGCGTCGAGACCATCGAGTGGGACTTCGGCGACGGGACGACCGCGACCGGGACCGCAGTCGAGCACGCTTTCGCCGACCCCGGCACGTACACGGTGAGACTCACGGCGAGAGACGCCGCCGGCAACGCGGACACAGACACGCTGACGGTCACCGTGACAGCCGCCAGTGCCGACGGCGAGAGCGGCGGAACAGGCGGCAGTACCCGCGACAGCGACGACGGCGACGGCGTGATCACCGCTACCGCGTCCGGACAGGGAGCCGCCGCGAACACGTCAGTCGACGCCGGCGAATCGGTTCGGGTCGACTTCGGCACGCACGTCCGAAACGACTCCACGGGCATCGAGGTCATCGGGGTCGACCTCACCTTCGAGAGAGGCGCGGGCTCCGTCACCGTCGCGGCCGCGCCGGGAGACGGGCGTCCGCCCGACGCCGATGCGCTCGGAGTCGACGGCACGGACGCGCTGACGTACGTCGAACTGACGGTGACGAACGAGACGGGCAGCGCGAGCGATTCGCTGTCGGACGCCACGGTCCAGTTCAGCGTCCCCGCCGCCATGCTCAACGAGCGCGAACTCGACGCCGCCGCGATAACGCTCTACCGCTTCGACGACGACACCGAGTCCTGGGAGATGCTCCCGACTTCTCTGGTCGGGACGGCCGACGGGCGGTTCGTCTACGACGCCACGGCGCCCGGATTCTCGACGTTCGCCGTCGCGACGGCGAGACCTGACGACACCGCGTCGACTACGGTCCCGTCACCGACGCCAGCCCCGACGGCCACGCCGACCGCGACGCCGACAGCGACCGGGATGGCGACCCCTACAGTCGCCTCACCGTCGGCGACTGCGACGTCCGGATCGCCGTCCGCGACGTCCGTGTCGACCGACGCGTCGGAGCTCGAACCGACCGACGCCGGGGAGACGACGAGCGGCGACGGCCCCGGGTTCGGCGTCGCCGCGACGCTCGTGGCGCTGTGGTCGATTGCGCTTCGCCGGCGAATCCGCGAATAGCCAGCAGACGCGAATCCCGATGTACCGCACGGGTACGTGGATCGGCCGCGAGCGGTGACCAGACTGGAGACGGTCACGCGAGCGTCTTCGACTGCGGCGTGTCGAGAGACTCCGAATCGCGCTTGTACCGCCGATACAGCGTTTCCGCCCACGCGCGGGCGTCGGGGTCGTCGGTCGTGACGGACGCGACCGGCAGATTCGTCTCCTCGTCGAAGGCGGCGACGACGACCACCTCGTCGATGATGCCCATCGTGAAGGGGAGGTCGGGGTTGACGTACAGCGAGGGGCCCTCGGCGCTGGCGATCGTCTCGAAGGCTTCCTCCGAGGCGTTTCGGTCGGCTTCGAGCGCCAGCGGCGTACAGATAGCTTCGAAGTCGACGTCGTTTCTGGCGTGTTCGAGTCCCTGTTCGGTCACCGCCGGGGGACAGCCGGCGACGACCAGGCTCCGCGAGCGCTCGAACGACTCGAAGTGGTCGAGCCACGCTTCGATGGGTTCGTGCGGGTTCCGCGGCGTCGCGACCGAGAGGTCGGCGTCGGCGAAGCGGTGGACGTTCCGCGTGAGTTCCGGCGCGGACAGCTCCGCGAGCAGCGGTTCCAACCGGTCGACGGCTGCCAGCGAGCGCTCGAACTGACGGGCGGCGTCGAGAGCCGCACGCCCGGCCCCGGTCGTCCGGTAGCCCGCGGGCGTCTGTTCGAGGAGTCCGTCGTCGGTGAGCGCCGTCGTCCGGCGATATGCCGTCGCGCGCGAGATGTCGAGTTCGTCCTGGAGCGTCGCCCGGTCGACCGCGCTGTCACGGGCCGCCTCCAGCAGCGGGGCGCGGTCCAGCACCCGATGTACGTCAGTCTCTCGGTGATCCATGCCGCGACCACGGGCTTATTAATGGTAAGTGTTCCGCCAGGATTCTCACGCCGTGAGACGGCGTCTCAGCCCGTAATTATAACGCTGCACTGACCAACTGCACGAATTGTGATACTGCTAGGTGGGGCCGTCGTCGTCGACGACGGTCGAGAGTGTGGGAGCGGTGGAGAGATCGTATGATGGGAACGACAGGGAAACTGCGGGCGCTCCTGCTGGCGACGCTGGTGTCGTGCTCGCTGCTCGCGGGCGTCACGGCGATCTCGGGGACGACAGCGGCGGCCGGCAACGCCGCACCGAACTGTGGCAGCGTCAGCTACAGTGGGGACGGGTCGTCCGGGAACCCGTATCAGGTCGCCAGCGTGGATCAACTCCAGTGTCTCGAGAGCCAGGGGCTCGACAGCGACTACGAACTCACCGCCGACATCGACGCGAGCGGGACGACAACCTGGAACGGCGGCAGCGGGTTCGACCCGATCGGGGACAAGAACAACGAATTCACCGGGATCATCGACGGCAACGGCTACACGATCACCGGACTCACCATCGACCGAGCGGGGACGTACTCCGTCGGCTTGGTCAGTGAGGTCGGTCCGGGGGGAACGATCACGGGGGTCGGCCTCGAAGGCGGGTCCGTCACCGGCGCGAGACGGACCGGACAGCTCGCCGGGTTCAACGACGGGACGGTCGAGGACTCCCACGCCACCGGTGAAGTCACCGGGACCGAGCGGGTGGGCGGCCTGATCGGTCGTAACGACGGGACGGTTCGTCGCTCCTACGCGAGCGGGGAGCGCACTCGTGGTACCGATTGGGTCGGCGGACTGGTCGGGTTCAACCGGGGGACGATCGATCGCTCCTTCGCTGCGAGATCCGTCGTCGGAGAAGGGGGCGGTTTCGATGGCGCGTCTGCCGGCGGACTCGTCGGCGCCGTCTCCACGGGAACGATAGCGGATTCCTACGCCACTGGCACGGTAACTGCAAGCTGGTTCGTCGGTGGACTGCTCGGGTCGTACCAGGCGGACGACGGGGGGACGACTCGGCGCTCCTACGCCACTGGAGCCCTCAGTATCGCCGACGAGAGCCAGGGGATCGGTGGAATCGTCGGTGGTTCCGCTGTTAGTGATACCACCGTGGAAAACGCCTACTGGGACGTGGGAACGACGGATGAGGCGAGCGTCAGTGGGCAGTCGATCGAAACGGTAACCGGCGTCAACGGCTTCGGAGCGACGGCGGACACCTCCCCCGCTCCCGAGATGCAGGGGGCGAGCGCGGAGACGAACATGCCCGCCCTCGACTTCGCGAGCACGTGGGAGACGGTCGAGAGCGGGGACGCTGACGCGGCGATGGACGGCTATCCGATACTGCGGGGACTCGACCGGACTGTACAGCTTCGAGCGCAGGGCAACACGCTGGACACTGCACCGACGGCGACGGACTGTGCCGACCTCTCGTGGACGACACAGCAGATCTCGGGCGAGACGTACGACGAGGTCGACAGTCTGTACAAACTCCAGTGCATCGAGAACCAGGGACTGGGGAACAACTACGTCTTGACCCAGGACGTCGACGCGAGTCCGACGGCCGACTGGAACGGCGACGGCGAGAACGCGAACGGGTTCGACCCGATCGGGGATGGCACCCGATTCACTGGGACGTTCGACGGCAACGGATACACCATCTCGGGACTGACTATCGATCGAGGAGAGACGGACAACGTCGGGCTGTTCAGTGAGGTTGGGTCGGGGGGAACGATCACGAACGTCACGCTCGAGGGCGACGTCACCGGAGACTACCGGGTTGGACAGTTAGTCGGCCTCAATTACGGGACGATCGAAGATTCTGCTGTCACAGGACCCACCGACGGGTACAGGAACGTTGGCGGACTGGTCGGCCGGAACGATGGCGCGATTCGTCGCTCCTCGGCCACTGGGCAAAGTACCAGTGAGAGCATGGCTGCTGGCGGGCTAGTCGGCCAAAGCTTCGGGACTATCGACCGTTCCTACGCCACTGGAGACGTCGACGCGGACTGGCTCGCTGGCGGGTTGGTCGGCCACAACGAGGGGATGGTAGCGGATTCCTACGCCACCGGAACGGTCACTGCAGCGTACACTGCCGGTGGGCTGGTCGGGAAGAACACCGGTGCGGATGCTAGTGGTATTGGTCTCGGGACAGTCAGGCGCTCCTACGCCACCGGGGCCGTCACTGCCAGTGAAAGTGACGCGGAGGCCGGTGGGTTGGCTGGTCGCAACGAGCGACCGGACGGCGACGGCACTATCGAGAACTCCTACTGGGACGTGGGAACAACAGGTCAGGACCGCGCAGGCGGAGACGGTGGTATCCTGACGGACAACGCGGGTTTCGGTTCGGTGAGCGATAGCGTCCCGGCGACAGCGGCCACGGGTGATTCCGTCTACGACAGTATGCCCGCGTTGGATTTCGACTCGACGTGGACGGTCACCAGCAGCTATCCACGGCTCCAGTGGGAAGGCGCCGACACGCTCACCGTCGAGTCGCTCGGTGCCACCACGGCGTCAGTCGGCGAGGCCGGAAGCGGGACCATCACGGTGACCGCGACAGACAGCACGGACAGTCCCGCTGAAGCGGTGACCATCGAGGTGACGAACGCCGACGGGCTCTCTGGACTCTCCGACGAGGCAGTCACCGACGCGAACGGCCAGGCCACGTTCGCGTTCACCGAAGAAGTGACGGGTAGCTACGGTCCGGAGTTCGCCTGGAAGTACGACCACGAAGTCGGGACGGCCGTCACCAGTACGGCGAGCGTGAGCGTCCAGAGTGACCCGGCCGTCGATTCCATCACCCGGGCTAGTCCGAGTGACGAGACGACGAACGCCGAGAGTGTCGTCTTCGAGGTCACGTTCTCCGAACCGGTCGAAAACGTCGGGAGGGACGATTTCCTTACGACCGGCTCCGCGTCGGGAACGGTCGACAGTGTCAGTATCGCCAGCGGATCGACGATCACGGTCACGGTAGCGTCCGTCTCGGGCGACGGCTCGCTGGGACTTGATCTCGCCAGCAGTGGCGACATCACCGACTCGAACGGCAACATGCTGTCCACGAGCGAACCCGGAACCGACGAGACGTACACCGTCGACAACACCGCACCGGGATTCGGGAGCAGTTACTCGGCGACCGTTGACGAGGGCACGACCGGAACCGTCCTCGACGTCGATGCCGGTGACGACGGCACGGCCAGTCCGGACGCGAACGTCGGTTACTCGCTCGGCGGCACCGACGCCGCCGCGTTCAGCATCGACGGGAACACCGGGGAGCTTTCGCTCGACGCCCCGCAGGACTTCGAGAGTCCGGGCGACAGCAACGCGGACGGGACGTACGAACTGACCGTCATCGTGACCGACGACGTGGGCAACAGCGACCGGCAGAGCGTCGCCGTCACCATCGGCGACGTCGACGAGACGCCGTCGTTCACCTCGGACACCTCGGCCAGCGTCGTCGAGAGCGCGGCCCAGAGTACGCTCGTCCAGGACGTAGACGCCACCGTCGGTGGCGCCACCGACGAGGGTGTGAACTATTCGATCGTCGGTGGGAACGTCGACGTGGCGGGCGACGGCGGCGGCGCGTTCGTTATTGACAGTTCGACGGGTGAGATCACTATCGACGACCTCGCCGACATTGACGGCTCGACCAAGAGCAGTTTCTCGCTCGACGTTACGGCCAGTGAGGGCACCGCAACGGAGACACAGACAGTCACCGTGGGCGTCACCGACGACGTCTCACCGACGGTCTCCTCGTTCGACGTTTCGAATCCCACTGGCCGGGACGTACGGATCTCGTTCGAGTCCGACGAGCGACTGTCGACGATCGCGGTCGATATCAGCGGTGCGGAGTCGGCGACGCTCTCGACGAGTGACTTCACCGAATCCGGCAACGGACCGTACACGTATACGGTGACCTACAGCGGGAGTAGCGACGGCACCTACGACGTGGCGCTTTCCACCGCCGAGGACGCCGCCAGCAACGACGGAAGCGGCCCCGTCGACTCGGAAGCACTGACCATCGACAGCACAGCCCCCGTGGTCAGCGGCGTCACGCTCGCCGACGCAACCGACGGCGACGGCACCGTCACGGCGGGCGACACGGTCGAGATCACTGCGACGACGAAAGATGCCACCGCCGTGACGGTCACCGCCGACGCCAGCGCGTTCGACGCGGGGACGGTCACGCTTGAAGACGATGGCCCGAACTCGGCGTCCGGCGACGACCGGTACAGCGCCGCTGTCACCGTCGGCGGCGCGGCCACCGACGGCGACCAGTCGGTGACCGTGAGCGGGACCGACGTGGCCGGGAACGGCGGGAGTCAGGCGGTCGGGTCGAGCACGTTGACCGTCACCATGATCGTCACGGAGACACCCGACGACGACAGCAGTGGGAGCAACGGAAGCGGTGGAGCCGACGACAGCGACGACGACGGAACCGTCACCGCCACCGCCGATGGCGATGGCGCCACGGCGACCACAGTAGCCGACGCCGGCGAGACCGTCAGCGTCGACTTCGACGGCCTCGTCCGGAACGACACCGCCGGCATCGGCATCGGACGGGTTGACCTCGACTTCGAAGAGGCCGTCGACACCCTCACCGTCGAGGGCCGCCCGATCGACGGGCGCTCGTCCGCCGCCGCCGCGCTCCGAACCGACGGCACGAACCCGCTGACGTACGTCGAACTGTCGGTGACCGACGAGGGAGCCGATGCGAGCGACGCGCTGGAGTCGGCCACCGTCCAGTTCAGCGTCTCGGCGAGCATGCTCAACGACCGCGATGTCGCCGCCGCCGCGGTCACACTCTACCGATTCGACGATGAAACCGACTCCTGGGAGGCGCTTCCGACCGACCTGGTTGAGGCCGCAGGCGGCCGGTTCGTCTACGACGCGACCACGACCGAGTTCTCGACGTTCGCCGTCGCAACGGGGAGACCCGATGCCGCACCGTCGACTGCGACGGCGACGCCGGTTTCGACGGCGACGCCGGTCTCGACGGCCGCGCCGACCGCGACGCCGACAACAACCGGGACGACGGCCGTCACACCCACAACGACGGCGTCCCCTGGAGTGACTACCACGTTCTCCACGGCCACCGCCGCCGCGGCACCGTCCGCGTCGACTGGCAAGGGCTCTGATGTGCCAGCCGACGAATCGGGAACGACGAGCGGCGACGGCCCCGGGTTCGGCGTCGCCGCGACGCTCACCGCGCTGTCCTGGCTAGCGCTTCGTCGCCGACGAACCCGCGAATAGTTGGTCGAGTGGACCACCACGTACCGGTAACAGGTACGTGAACCGGCCGCAAACGGAGCTCACGATCGCGATCTCCCTCGCCGAAGGTACACCGTCCCGCCGCAGAAGACCTGTACCTGCTCCCGGGCGGTCTTCCCGGACGACCACCAGACGGTTCGCTGCGGCATCGTCGATGTGATGGCTGCACTCGGGGCCTGGCGAGTGTGGACCGGGAGCGCAGCCGCGTGCGGTTCATACGACCATCGCGAGCGCCGCGAGGTCCTAGGGCAGCGATTAAGTTACTCCACGAGACGGACTGTGTCGCCATCTCGATGGATCCGGTCGAACTTTGAGAGATACGCGATCCGGTCATGAACTTCATCGGTATCCGGCTCTAGTTCGGCGGCCAGTTCGTCGACGGTCATCGGCTCGTCAAGTGCCTGGAGGACTTCGAGCCCCCGGTAGTACCTATTCGTGAGCTCGTGGACGCGGCCCTCGATCGGTGTGGTCACCCCGTACCGCTCCTCGAGTTCGACCAGGGCCTCGTTCGCGAACGTGGCGAACTGGTCGTCACCCAGGCGTTCGATCTGGGCTTCGAATTCATCTCGGACGATGTCGTAATCGAGGCCGGTCTGCACGAGCATATTCATGTCCTCGGTGTCGTCGTCCCGGCCTGCGATCAGTTTGAACAGGAAGATATCCTCGTTGCTGACCAGCCGGACCGTCAGTCGATCCGTATCGAGGAACGGCTCGCTACGCTCTTGCATGCCGTCGGTGAGCACGAGCTTGTTCGCGACCTGCTGGTTGAAGATATCGAGGCGACACCCATCGTCGTTCTCGACGCAACTCGTCGCCCCCAGCGCTCGGTAATCTGGATCCAACGATTGGATCTCCGCATACCCGAGGTCCATCAGGACGGACCACAGCTGACCGTACGCGTCGCTATCCGGGACGACCAGGTCGATATCTTTCGTCGCTCCCTTGAGGTCGCGCAGTGACATCGCACCACCACCAATCAGGTAGACCGTAAGCGGGGCTGTGAGCCCATCCGCGATGCGCTGGAACTCGTTCTCGATGTACTCGCGTCCGAATGTAGGTCTCATTGTGGGAGTTGCACCTCGTAGTCAGCCGCCAGCTCCTGGAACTCGTCCCACTCCGGGAGCCGGTCATCGTCGACTTCGCCGTGCGTCTCAAGGTAGCGGAGCAAGGCGTCGATTTCGTCTTCGAGGTCATACTTTGCCGCCTGCTCTCTGAGGCCCTCTTCGTCGACGTCGACGTGGCTGAGCAGGAGGAGACAGTACGAACGGTGGCGGGTATCGTCGTCGATCAGCAGCGTGTGACAGCAGAGATCCGCCGGCGAGATTTCCTCTACATCCTCGGAGTAAAAGTAGTAGCGGCGGCCAGTAAGCAGGAACTGGAGGTCGAAGGTCGCGAATCTAGCGAGGCCGGTTTCGTGGAACCCCGCCGCGTCGATCTCCGTCTCCGCCTGGCCGAGGAATTCACCGTAGTCCTCCCAGAGAATCGTGCCCTTCGGGGCGACGGATTCGAGGCGTTGGCGGTGAAGATGGTGTGCGAGTTCACGTGCGAACTCGTGGAGGCGATCGAAGTCGGCGTTGAAGTCATAGCGGCCGTCGTCCGTCCCGACGAGACCACGGTCCCGAAACCGCTTGAGGACTCGGTTGACCGTGTTGCGGTAGTTGTCGCTCCTGTCGGCGATCTCGGAGACCGTCCGCGGCTGGTCGAAGTAGTACAGCACCTCGAGTGCCTTGCCGGTCAGCAGTTCGGGGAAGTCGATGTGGGAGTGCTGGCGGACGAGGTCCTGATAGAGTTCGACGGCACGAGCATCCGACGGGATGACTCGTTTTCGCCGCCCGTCGCGTTCCGTGTAGATGAGTCCCTTCTCGACGAGGTCGCCGACGGCACGAGAGAGGTAGCTCTCGCTGTGGTCGAGCTTCGTCGCGAGCTCAGAGATCGTGTCGCCGCGGTCGACGGTGGCGAGAACCTCAAGCTCAATGCGCCGGAGCACAGTGTAACATAGTACGAAACTTGTATATAAATGAGTTTCGAGTAATGTTACAGTCAGCAGGCATCGAAGTCGGTCCTATCGTCTTACCCAACAACACTTTGGATTAGCGGGCTGTGTTGGTTAAAACGAAAGCAACCGATGTCCTACGAACTCCCGACCCCACCGGCGGGCCTCCCGGCGGAGATCGTCAATACGCTCAACGAGTCGACTCCGGAGCGTCTTCGCCATATTGCCAACTACGCCGAAGAACTGGCCGAACACAAGGCACGCGAGGCCCGTCTCGAGGAGAGTTCGGACAAAGATGAGGTCGAAGAAGAACCCGATGATCTTCCCGACGACGTTCCCTCGAAAGCGACGATCACAATCAAGGAGATCAACGACAATCGCTACTACTGGCAGTGGCGGGAGGGAGATAGCATCAAGTCCCAATATAAGGGGCCAGTCAATCCAGACGGCTGAACCTCCTCGAGGCACTATTTACACTACTGCTCTACCGCTGTAACTCCGCTAGTGTTTTGATTCAACGGTGCCTGTTGCCTCTTCGATAACTCGGTACAGTCAGTATGAGCAGTTGCCTGAAATCCACCACGGATCGGAAGTTAATACATAAATCCGACAACCGTGTACTCCTACTCTATATGCAATTCTGTGACGAGTGTGGCTCGATAATGCACACGGAGGGTGACACGTGGGTGTGTCGCTCCTGTGAGAACGAGGTGCCGCGGGAATCGCAAGCAGAAGCGGCGATGACGACTCAGGATGGACAGCGAGACGACGAAACACCCGCCGTGGCCGACGCGACCCAGGACTCCACCGAGACGATGCAGGAGCCCTGTCCGGCGGACGACTGCGGCAGCGACCGGGCCTACTACGAGATGATGCCGAAGCCGGGCGGCTCCTACGAGGTTCGGCTGTTCACCTGCGTCGAGTGCGGCCACAAGTGGCGTGAGTCCTGACGGCGCATCTCGCGAACCCCGCCGCTTAAATATACACAGACTGTCACATCAGACTTTCAACTCCCGGGCCTCGTGTCTAGAGTGCTTGCGGGGTCGGAGGACGACCAAGACAGCCTCGGCCTTTCTGAGGCCACCAGGGCCTCGGCTGTGTCACTGAGCGTCGAGCCCGGTTGAACAGGTTCTTTGTTACGGTCGCCCCGCTCGCCGCTGCCGCCCTCCGGTGAGCGAAGCTCACCGACGTGCCGCTCGTTACGCTCGCGGAACCTCCGCGTCGCTCGCGACCGATCATACCGGGCTGCCTGCCTGCGGTAGCGGGCGGGCTGCCGGGCTAAAATGCATGTTCCCTCGCGCTGGACGCTCGCTCCGGAAGAGCGAGCTCTTTCGTGCTCTCATTCGCTTCGCTCACGAGAACTCCGCTACGCGCACAGCTACCACCGACAGCAGCGCTTGGTCACTCGGCGTGTTCGTCGGCCCAGGGGCGCAAGATGGCGGTCACGGCCTCGTTCATCGGGACGTCGACACCTACGTTGTCAGCATGACGAATCACCGATCCGTTGAGAGCGTCGAGTTCGAGACGCTTGCCGTGAGTGAGGTCGTAGTGAAGTGACGAGTGCATGTCTGCGTCGAGATCCTGCGCAAACGCAAGCCACTCCGAGACCGTGTCGTCGGGCAAGTCCACTCCGATCGCGTTCGCCACGGCGACGACTTCCTCCATAATACGACGATACATCGCCCACGTCGCTGGCGTCTCCCGGATGGGACCGAGCGGCTTGCGCGTCACTGCGGTCATCCCAGAGTGGGCGCAGATGAACGCGAACTTCCGCCAGAGCTCTATCCGAATATCGTCGGACAACACCCCCTCGATCCCGTCGCACTCCGAGAGGGCGTGGTGGAGTCGCTCGATGCGATCCGTCCGTGACCCGTCCAGTTCACCGTAGACGAAGCGTGCCGGCCCGCCAGTATGGGCAACGACGCCCGGTGACTCGATCGTCGAGAAGATGTACGCGACGCCACCGATGACGTGGTCTTCACCTACCTCTTCGGCGATCCACCGTTCGTTGTCGACGCCGTTTTGAAACGAGACGACGGCGGTCTCGGGGCCGACGAGGGGATCGAGGTCGGCCGCGGCGTCGCGCGTGTCGTAGGATTTCACCGTGAAGAGGACGTAGTCGACCGTGCCGATGTCGGCGGGGTCATCCGTTGCGGGAAGGTCCACGGTCGTGTCGCCGGCGATGCTTTCCACGCGGAGTCCGTCGGACTGGATCGCCGCGAGATGGTCGCCGCGAGCGACAAGCTGTACCTCATGGCCGGCGTCGGCGAGTCGTGCGCCGAGATACGCACCGACCCCGCCGGCGCCGAAGATTGCCACCTTCATCAGTATCCGTTCGGACCGCAGCCACTGACATCCTTCCACGGCTTTAGCCGTGGGGTTCCCCCACTGAGGGTTGAGTCCACGGAAACGGAGAGGTTCGCAGGTTCGTCGCCATGTTGGACGATGACCTGCGTTTCGGGCAGTGCCAGTACAGCCCCCGCCTCGGACAGCGGTTTCGAGAACTTGCCCAAGGCTCGTTTGCCGATATTCAACGCACCATTCTTATCCGCGTTGTCGTCAAGCCCACACTCGGGACACTCGAAGCGCCCCTGTGTCTCACGGATGCCCTCGCAGGCACACCGATTGCACGTTTTCGACGTGTTGTACTCCTCAACCAATTGTACGTCTATACCTGCACCGTGGGCCTTGTACTCGATGTAGTTCAACAGGCGGGCGAACGGCATTTTGTGGGTCTTGTCGTTGACGTACCGTCCCTTGTCGTTGTCTTTGGGAATCCCACCGAGATCGCCCACGACGATGACCGCGTTCCGTTCTTCAGCGTCCTCCACAATCTGTCGTGCAATCTTGTGGAGGCGGTCGTCCACTTTCCGCGCTTCCGCATCACCGATGTGCGCGACGACCTGCTGTCCTTGTCGGGGTTTGGCCTTCCCGATAGATTTTCGCAACTGCTTGTAGTGTTCGCGGATACGACGGACTTCCTCGCCGTAGAAGGTGGTCTTGCGATCCGAGAGGAACGCGCAGGTGGCGACCCACCGTGCGCCCATGTCGATCGCCAGCACGTCGTCGTACTCGTCTTGGACGGTCACAGACCGCTTGACGACGAGGTGGACGTACCAGTCACCGTCACGACGCACCAGTTCGCTGTCCCGAATATCGCCCTCACGGACGAGGGGTTCGTCCTTCTGTGGAACGTGGGCAGGACACCAGATGGAGTTGCCTCGTCCTTGTTCTGGGTCGTAGACGGGGACTTTCACCCACCACGACGAGAGAACCGTGTCCTCGTCGTGGGCCACGTCGAACACGTCATTACGGAGGACGACAGGTTGTTCGGTGTCGGGGTTCGGGTCTTTCTGTCGCTGGACTTTCGATGCCTGTTGGTCGGTCGCAGAGTACAGGTCAGCGGCTCCGCCGTGAACCTCAGTCTGGAACGCTTCGTACTCACGGGCGAGCAGGTCAGCCTTCCTGTTGGTAAGCGAGTGGAGTTTGACCCGCACCGTGGTCGAGACGATCCGTTGCATGACTATTCACCCGCTTGTGCATCGATGTACTCCTCAATGATCTCGCTGGACACGTCGCCCGCGCTTGAAACGAAGTACGAGCGCGTCCACAGCGAGGGAAGCCCGAAATCGAACTCGTCGCGGAGGTGGCGCGAGGAGTAGCCCTTGACCTGTTGCATGATCTTGTTCGGGGCGAGCGTTGGGTCGCCCGTGATGAACAAGTGTACATGGTCGGAGCGAATCGTCAACTCCACGATCTCGAGATCAAGCTCGTCGGCTTTCTCCTCTATGAGTTCTTCGAGACGGTCGCGCACCTCGCCCTCGAGTACCGATTTGCGGTACTTCGGACACCAGATGAAGTGGTACTGGAGTTTGTGAACGCTGGTACGTTCCCTGTCGAACCCACGAGGCATCGTCAGTATATAGAAACCATTCATCTAAAGATGTTACGAAAGAATTCAACCCCAGGCGTGGCTGCGAACGAGAGTCCCCTTCCCAATTGTCGGCTTCATCCCACGGCTAAAGCCGTGGGCTTTCACCTTGTTACCAATGTAAGAACTTCACTCGAACGGAGAGGCGCGGTCGACACCGTCGTAGTTCTTCTCGATTCATTCGAGACAGTCAACTTGGTCGGTAGAACTGCACCGATTCGTTGAGGAGTCGCAGGTCCATACGAACAGTCTCACAAGTAGTGTTTCCACAGGGACGAATTCGAGCACCACCCTACACCATCCGGCACGTCGCCACCGTGGTCAGGAGGTCTGCGGTGGCTGTTCGAGAATCTCGAAAATTTCGCGGGCACGATATTCCTTGTTCCGTCCCTTCCCGGTCACTTCCTCGAGGACTCCTTCGTCGACGAGGTCGTTGATTACTCGCGACGCCGTCGGTTGCTTGACGTCGAAGAGCCGTTGAACTGTCTTGCTCGTGACGTAGGGCTGTTCGAAGAGCTTCAATGCGAGTTGGTTCTTCGTGTACGACTTTCCCCCGTAATCGGCGTCGTACTGACGCCTGAGATGGGCTAGCGAGAGTGTTCGGTCGACGGATTCGTGGGCCTGCCGAGCGACGCCCTGGATAAAGAACGATAGCCACGCTTCCCAATCGCCATCGTATCGAACGGCCTCCAACCGGTCGATGTACGTCGGCTTGTTTCGATTGAAGTATTCACTAAGGTAGAGATTTGGGCGTTCGAGATAGCCAGCGTCGTACAACTGGAGCGTGATGAGGAGTCGGCCGAGACGACCGTTCCCGTCGCCATACGGGTGGATGGTCTCGAATTGGTAATGGAAGAGCGCGACGTCTACGAGCGGGTGGTAGCTCCCGCCAGTTCTGTGGTAGGTGAATAATGCATCCATCAGGCCGTCGACCTGGCCTGGAATGGGTGTGAGGAAGTCACCGATATGGTTCGGTTTCGTCTTGTACGCGCCGAGAGTATCGGTATCCACGCGGTCGCCTGGAACACCCGTGAGAAGCGTCTCGTGGAATTCGTGTAGCCGTTCGACGGTCAGGTCTTCGCCCCGGTCGAGCGCCTCGAGACCATCCTCGATAGCGTCCTCGTAGTTGAGGACTTCTTGCGTGTCCTTCGTTTGGTCCGTCATATCACCCCCGCGTGGTCACGTTTCGTCACTCCGGCGTCGACGTTCCGTTCCACTGTGCCACGACCCAGTCCGGTCGTTCGACGGTCGTCTCACTGACGTCGGTATAAGCGAACGACCGCGTGACAGTCGCTGGACCGGTCTCCCCGGTTCTGAGGTAGGACGCGTTCATCGACCGGACTAGTCCGGTGGGTTCGACTACTGCACGAATATTCACGTTCCGGATTCGCTCCATCTCGGGATGGGTGGAGTAGTTCCCCCGAATGACGAAGGCGGGTCGGCCGTCGACTGTCGTCTTCGAAACGACAGCGTCGCCGACTTGGAGGAACTGACGACTCAGGCGGACAGTCCGTGACTCCGGCGGTCGGGTGTTGTCCAGCCGATCATACCGCGTGATACCGGCGTACGCTGTCCGCACGTAGATCGAAGGGCCGCTCGCGTACTGGGTGACGTTCCCATCGTTTCCGCCGAGCACGTCGTGGCTGTAGTACCGCGTCGGCGTTTCGACGCGGATGAGTCGCGTGTGGAGGGTCTCGTCTACACGGAGTCGCACCCGGAGCGTGTACGATTGCGTCCCGAGAAGCGACTGGTGGGCGTCCAGCAATGCGTCGGCGTCCCTGATGCCGCTGTCGGTCACGCCGGGCGGCAGCGGGACCGGTGTCTCGGTCACTTCGGGCACCGGCACGGGCGTCAGCGTCTCGGTCGGCGCGTCTTCATTTAAACCCGTATCGCCGTCAAGAACCGACCCACACCCCGCGAGAACGACGATGGAGACGATACTCGCAAGACGCCAGTTCATATTCTCTCTTAGGATTACCCGATAATAGCGTTGTGGCCTGTGTGCACACTTGACACGATCTGGGACTCAGTGGACCGCGCAGCGGAGGCAACCGCCCGTCGACGAACTTGGTGGATGGGGGAGCTCCAATAGCATAGGGCCGTACTTAGCGGGTCCAGCGCCGTCGTCGACGATCTCGCGGGCGATGGGTCAAGCCTCTTTTTAATGTATTCTCATCATAATACTGTCATAGAACGCTTCGCACGCTCCGTCTATCCAAGTCTCGTCAGGACTCGTGTGCAAGACATAGAGGCTAAGTTCAGCATGACTCCCGTTCATTTCGCGTTTCTATGACGGGATCAGCGATATACTGAGCCTGCATGCATCTCATCTTTTGGTGCGGCCGAACCTGTTGATACGCTCATTGAAGTGTAGAGTTTCGGCTCTGTTGAAATCCTAGTCTTCAGACACTGAACCCTCTGCATCAGCCGGTGGATGGAGACTGCAGATTGGTCAACAACTCCGTCCGTTTCTTGCTATCATCGCTTATACCGGAACATACGGATTCCGGGCTCCGACAATTTTTGAGCGCTATCGTCATACTGCTCAGCCTAATAATTGGTTTCCCGAGGATTTCAACAGAGTCCGTATAAATGATGTGCCCCTCATTCTCCGCATCATCTTGTTTCCTGGCTTCCTTCTGCGTTTGAGCGCTCGTAATCATTTGACAACATCGTGTACCAGTTGGAACGGGATTGCTCGAAAGATATGAAAATTGTCTAGTTCCCCATTCCAAACAGAATCTAATATATTCGAATATTTATATTTACCGATATTTCAATCTGCGCTCGGAGTTCGTATCGACGGAATTCTTATTGAAGCGAAGGCATTGAATCGTTGATGAGCATAGATCCGACAACAGTCTATTTTCCCGGAACTCGCCGGAAGTATCTCGACCAGAGCGAATGAGATCGGTAAAAAGCCAATTATTGAGGGAATTCGTGTGCGCCGGGAGCAGTGTGCTAATTGGAATGCCGATCGTTCAATAGCACTATCGCCTCTCCGATCGTAACAGGATATAGCCCCATCTCATCTGTTGTAGGCTGAATCCTATACTCGCACCTGAGATGTCGCTTGATAGCAATGGAGGCTCAAATAGTAAAGAAGAAATATAATATAGAGCATTGATAAGATGAGCAAATAGAGAGAGAAGTTATTTCCTTTCCGTTCGGTCCAGTCTGTGGCCATGTTTGGTTCCTTTCAACCACGTACAAAATTTGGCCGTGTGGTGAACAATTCCATATATACTGATTTTTCTCTGCCGAGAGTGGAATTGCTTCCGGAGGAAAGGCACGGTCTCAGTTATTCTGAAAATACGGGTGCCGCCTCTCATGTCGCTGTGTTTCGATTTTGGCAGGTGATATCTTAACACGCCTTGTCACGGGATAGATTACAGTTTTATGCTTGTAATTACATACGATCAAATATTCCTGGATGGGTGTCCAGCATAAGTGGAGGTGTCTGTAGAACTCCATCAGATGACTCGTCCATTCATTCTGCGATATTCTGCCGTTGAGCCGATACGAACGGGATTTGCCACGAAAGTGACGACAGAATCTTCCGGATAACTGGACTGGCCGGCACTCCCTCTCCAAAGCCATATTCTGTGAGGAACAACTTGGACCGATTGAAGAATCAAATATTGACCCGCTTATTCTGAAGAGCATCGACGATCTGGCCGCTGCAAACTCGTTCCGGGGTGGCAACTGCATCCGCTCTGGGACCCGTACAGTTCTACGCTAGTCCGGCGAATACCCTTCCGAAACGTTCCATTAACTCCAGCTCAACGCTGCCGGCTCTCGATTCCATCAACGGGGATAGTCGCGTCAATTCGCAACAGTGTCCGCCCGTCTCTCGTAGTGATGGCGTGATCAGTCTCGATCTGTTCGTACTCGGGGCCGGCGATACCGGTATCGATCGCAACGTCAGGATCATCGGGAACGGATGCGGGAGGGGCGGCCCACTCGCGCGTGATCGCAGCTGTATCGTCGCTAGCAACCCTGTGGCGATCCGCTTCGGTGTCCGAGGGAACAGTTGAGTCGACCACAGATCCGGAGCGCTCGGCGACGAGTCCTGTGGGGCCGCCGAGAACGCCCGTGGCGAGCCACGTCGTACCCGGCTCGTGCTCACCGCACAGGGTCGGTACGACGGTCCGAGGGAAGAGGAGATTCGTGTTCGGCGGCAGAGACTCGATCGTGCCTTCGCGGGTCTCATCGAGCGCGCGGAGAAGACTATCACCAGAAGGGGTCGCGGCGGCCCCAGTCACGTCGGTAGCTGCGCTCAGGTAACCGTCCGCTGGGACTGGAAATCCGCCCTCGACGCTGGTCAGCGCACGATCCGCCTCGATGCGGTGGAGGCGGACGTGCCACGGTGACGCCGGTGCGAGCCAGCTGTCGACCGTGACGTCATCCCACGGTTTCCACCGCGAGTAGACGACGCCGTCGCGGGCATCCCGATCGACGATCCGGCGACGCCGTCGGAACCGTTCACCATCGTGACTCAGGAGGAGTGTACTGTCAGGCGCGGCGCCGGTCCGGCTATTCCCATCGGAGACGTTGGTCCCGAACCGGGTGGAATAGGCGAACTTGTTGTACTTCTCCGGGTCGCCCGAGGCTGTGCCGGCACACAGCGCGCACACCTGTTCGCCGTCGGGCTGGAGTACCATCCCCGGTGGTCGTTGGGTGACGGTATCTGTCGGCCGGTCAGGTGTCTGCTCTTCGGCTTGCCAGAACGGATGGTCGTCGGGGAGCGCCAACGGGAGGAAGAACTTCATCGCCCAGTACGGCGAAGACGGCGAGTTGTACGACTCGGTCATTTTCAGCGTCGGATACGCGTAGCCAAGGGAGAGTACCCCATCAGCAGTGAAGATAGGCCGCTGGGCCCACCAGCGCAGGTGCTCGAGCCACCGCCCTTTCAATTCGCCCCACGGGAACGCCTCGACGCCCGCAAAGGCGAGCGCCCCCCAGAACGCGCCCTGTGCGAACCGATAGGTGAGGCTCCGACCGTAGGGAAGCGCGCCGCCGTCGGCGGCGAACCACCGATCGAACTCGTCGGCGAAGGCACGGGCGCGATCACGGATCCGATCAGCCCGTTCCGGGTCGCGGTCCTCGGCCAGCGTCGCATACAACAGCCCGTCGGTGTGCAGCTCCCACGCGGTGTAGTAGTCACAGCGCCCCTCGGGACCGTCGCCGTACCAGCCGTCCGCGAGGGCGAACGATTCTAACCGGTCGAGGTCTTCGCGTACCTGCGCGTCGTCCTGATCTGCACCGACCGCCCGGAGTCCCTCGTTCGCGAGCACGCGGAAGAACAGCCAGTTGCTGTCCGGCACGTCCACGTCGTTGATCCCACGGAGCCAATCGGCGACAGCCGCCTGTGTGTCGTCATCGAGCGGTCGCCAGAGGTCGTCAGTCGCCAGGGCGAGTGCGACGCCGATCGGTGCCATCTCCACAGCTGTCTGCGAGTAGTCGGTCACTGCACCCCAGTACTCCTCGTGTTCGGGGTCGGTCCCGTTTGCCAGACCTGCACGGTAGCGTTCCCAGGGGTCGAAGTCGCCCCCACCTGCCGCGAGCGGTGCCGCGCCCCACAGCGGCCGCGCGAACCCCTCCAGTTCCGCCTCCACGGTCGGGAAATGCGCCCCCGAGACGCCCGGCCGGACTCTGGCACCGCCCGGACTCACGTGGGCTTCCAACGGTGCGAGCAACGATCTGACCGCGTCCTGCAGGTCGCGACGGGTCGCCAGCGAATTGTCGTCAAGTGGATCCATCGCCTCGCGATTTGTCCGAGGGAGTGATAAAGCCGTGGGAGAGTTCCCGGACCGGCGCGTACGTTTCCGCAAGCGACGAATTCGGCGCGATACAACGAACGAACTGGTTCGATAGTATAGAACGACTGGACTGGGCCGGGTTTTCACGGGTCAGGCGCATCGGAAGAACAACTAGCCCGGAACGAACTCGTCCAGGCAAAGAGTCGAAGCGAGGGGGCGGCGTGGTCGTCGGACCGCACGGCTACCAGTATCTTCGCCACTGCTCGGTCGCGCGCACCAGTCCCTCGACGTAGAAGTAATCACCCCAGATACAGCATTCATCGTAGTCACCGTCGCCGCGTTGGTACGCGGCGTCAGTGAGCAGGCCGTTCGACTGCTCGTGGTCGGCCGCGTAGTGCGCGCCCAGCGAGTCCAGCGTCGCCAGGGCCGCGTTGCGATACCAGTCCGCTCGGTTATCAGCGACTGGGAGCACAGTTGCGAGCTGGACGAGGCCACAGGCCGCGATAGCGGCAGCCGACGTATCACGCACTTCGTCGTCGTCAGGGACATCGAAGTCCCACCGAGGGACGTGGTCCGATTCCACCCGGTGGAGGTAGTAGTTGGCGAGCTTCGCGGCGATGTCGGCGTACGCCGGTTCGTTCGCGTACTCGGCCGCGAGCGCGTATCCGTAGATCGCCCAGGCCTGACCGCGCGCCCAACAGGAGTCGTCGGCGTACCCCTGGTGCGTCTCCTCGCCCAACGGTTCGCCCGACTCCACGTCACACTTGAACGTGTGGAACGTCGAACCGTCGGGCCGGACGACGTGTTCGGCATTCGTCCGGGCGTGGGTCTCGGCGATGGCAGCGTACGCGTCGTCTCCCGTCGTCTCGCTGGCCCAGAACAGCAGCGGGAGGTTCATCATCGTGTCGACGATCATTCTGCCGCGAAACCAGTCGTTCTCCCCCGGACCGTCGGGGTCGCCCCACGCCTGGATCAGTCCTGGGGCGTCCCAGAACCGGTCGGTCAGGTAGTCCGCGGAGGTGACTGCCATCTTCCGGTACCGCTCGTTCCCCGTAATCTCGTATCCGGCGACGGCTGAGAGGGTATAGAGGAATCCGAGGTCGTGGGTCTTCACGTTGCCCTCCTCGAGGCGTCGGCCGAACGTTCGCAGCTGCGTCTCGGCCGCGTCGCGGAACCGCTCTCGCCCGGTCACCTCGTGGGCGAGCCAGCACTGGCCGGTCCAAAATGAGGCTGTCCACCCATCGGTGTTGTCCGTCGGTTGGTAGACGAGGTCATCACTAGAGGGCCCTGGGAATCGGTCGTAAAACTGGTCGACATTCTCGTCGATCCGGTCGGTGGCGTCGGATAGCCTCGTCTGCAGGTCGGACCGATCGACCGCCGCGCGCTCCATGTACCGTTCGGGGACACCCTCGTCGGTCACAACCCCCGCAAGCGCCGATGGTGCTCGTGGCATTACTTGCCCGATGTACTCCACCCGTCATAAACCCGTCGGGGGGCTGAACCGGCAATTGCCGTGCTTCCCGGTGGGCACCAACATCGATCGAAACACCGATCGTGAACTCCGCGCTTACCCATCCGGACCCCGGCGTCCCAGGAGAAATGGGGACCAGAGGTTCACCCGATCGGCCCGATAAGGGGCGCGGCGTCACCGTCGATTGACTCGGGTAGCTGCCAGTATCGCCCTGCGAAGTCGCTGACGTAGAGGCGTGATGGGCTAGACGAGTCAGGGTCGCCGTCCGCCCAGAAAGCGCGGAACGGTTCCGAGCCATCCTGCGGACAGCGCACGTACGTATGATTTTGCTCGCTGTCCGACGTGATCTGACGGTCGAGCGTCCAGTCGATACCGCACTCGCTCTGCCAGAGCGCTATGTCGCCGCCGGTCCGATAGACACTGGGCCCGGGCTCGGTCGGTCCAACGACAGACCAGGTGTCGTCCTCGACTGAGAGGCTGCCGGAATCGTAGTTATGGTTCGATGTCGTGACAGTGGTCGTCCGCCACTCGCTCCCCGTCCAGCGAGTGAGTCGCCATCTCCGGGGGTCGTTTCGCGGCCCCGGCTCCGGGCCACCGCTGGTAACGTACAGCACTGCCGGCCGTCCGGCTTCGTCAACGGCGAGGTCATTGAGATACACTAGTCGGTCAGAGTCGTGATATTTGACGGCGAGCGCATCGTTATCCGGCTCCTCGAGGGGTGTGTCGATCAGGGTGCCATCGACTGTCTGCCATGTTTCCCCGTCGCGCGTCATGACGACGTAGAGGTTCGTCCGGCGGTCCACGTCGCCGTCGGGATGCCAGTTGAACGCGGTACATACGGCGCCGTCCCACTCGTCGCTCACTTGATAGTGACCGCCGATTCCAGCGAGTTTTGACGGGTCAGTTTCTCGTCCGTTCCGCGTCGTCTCCCAGAACAGCTCCCGATTTCCGTCCTCGTCGTATCTGGTGAACAGGAGGACGTACCGATCGTCGACCCAGCGCGGTTGTGGATATGCGAAGTGCTCTCGCTGTGTGATCAGCTCGAACGAGTCGGCGCGATACGGCTCGACACTCCGGTAGACCCGACCCGGTCGGATCCGTGAACGCCCGGCGACAAAGACCGTGATATGTCCGTCATCGTCCAGCGAGATCGACGCGTTATCGTGGGGATCGACGACGCTGTCGCTGTCGTACTGTGGATCGGGTTCTGGTTTCGTATCGACCACGGTGGGACGAGAGACCTCATGACTTTCGTGATCGTAGGCGCCGACCATAACGAGGAGGTCGCGTTCATCGGGTCTCGTCCCCCCGTACGTGAAGAATGTCCGACTGACTGCAGGCGCATAGATCGCCATCGGATCGTGTTTCATAGTGTACGTTCCGAGACCGCCGCTGTATTTGTCCCCGTATGGGCCGTCATACTGGCCCAGCTTGAACCAGATACCCCAGTATCCGTCCAGTCGCTGGTTTCGAATTCGACTGTCTCTCTCCGACGTATCCATCAGCTGTAGAGATGGAGGAAAACCCAATAAATCTCGGGGTCGTGCGTATTTGAGCGTTACAGTGAAGCGGACGGAGTTTTCGGCACCGATGCCAGAGATCAGCCGACTCAGCGCGCAGAGTGACTGGATCGAAGTCGGAATGCGATCGAACGGGGCTTCCGAGAACCGAAGCGACGGACCTCCCCGTTCTCGAGTTGCTTCAGCCACGCCGAACCAGGAACAGCCGAACCACAGCTGCAAACTTTCGCTCGATGGCACATCGCCACGAACGAACCATGATCTACCATACCACCCCAATGTTTATGTATAATTGTCTTCGATGGATGTACTATGTCGAGGCAGACTGACAGCCAGACTCGCGTAACCAGGCGTAGCCTCCTCGCAGCGACGGCTGCGGGCGCGGCACTCACTGCCGGATGTTCCAACAACGACGGCGACGGTGGGGACGGTGGTGGCGGCGACGGCGGCGGTGGTGGCGGCGGTGACGGTGGCGGCGGTGACGGCGGTGGTGGAGGCGTCAACGTCGTCGACAAGACCTGGAAGGACGTGACAAATATCGAACCAGAGCAGTGGAACATGAACTACTGGAATCCCACCAACAACGCGGCGACTGACTGGGGTGGGAATCCGATGTACGACCGGTTCATGCGGAAGGTGATCCACGAGACCGACGAGCCGTACTTCGAGTGGCGGATCGTCTCCGACATGGAGTGGCAGGACGACAACGGGACGCTCGTGCTGAAGATCGACAACGGGCACGTGTGGCACGACGGCGACCCGGTGACCGCACGGGACGTCGCGACGCAGTTGCGCATCGGGAAGTACGACAACAGCGTGCTCTGGGACTTCATCAACGAGCTCACGGTCGAAGACGACGCCACGCTCGAAATCGACGTCGGCGAGGTCTCGCCGCCGATCCTGGAGGACATCATCGCCGAGCAGCGCCTGTACGCCAAACACTCCGTGTTCAAGTCGTGGCTCGAAGACCTCCGGAACGCCGGAAGCTCCGAGGAGGAAGACGAGATCGTCGCGGAGCTACTCGACTACAGCATCTCACCCACCAGCGACGAGGCCGTCGGGAACGGCCCGTTCATGATCGGTGACGTAACCGCAGAGCGGGTTCGGTACGACCGCTGGGACCAGTACCCGTGGGCCGAGAACGTCAACTTCGCCCACCAGACGTACCGGACGATCCTCGAAAAGAGTGGGGTCGTCCAGTCGCTCAACTCGGGCGACCTGTCCGGTCATCACTTCACGTACTTCACGGACGAGACCCGGGGGACGCTCCCCGATGAGATCAAGTACGTGAAGGTGCCGGACAACGGCGGCTACGCGATGGACTACAACTCCGACTCGGAGCACCTCGGTGATCCGCGGGTGCACCGAGCGATCGCCCACCTGATCGACCGGCAAGCCATCGTCGAGAACATCACGGCCAACTTCGTGACGCCGTATCCCTCCGGCCTCGCCAGCGACCTGGGAATGGTCGAGCAGGTCGCCGGCGACTACATGGACTCGTTCGACCAGTACAGTCCGGAGTCCACAGACGAGGAGGCCGCCGCGGAGGAGCTCCGGGCCGCGGGCTACGAGAAGGACGGCGACCAGTGGGTCGACGAGGACGGCAACCAGCTCACCGCCGACGTCCTCTCCGCATCCTGGGGGACCATATCGACGATAGCGGAGACGATCAACACACAGCTCACGCGGGCGGGTATCGCCTCCGAGCTGCAGATCATCGAGCCGGGGACGTTCTTCCAGCGGTTCGAGGACGGCGACTACGACCTGCGTGTCGCCTGGTGGGGTGGCGGCGCCGAGCAGACCTCCCCCTGGTTCTCCCTGCGCGTGCCGTTCACCCAGACGCACCAGCGCGAAGAACTCGCGTTCCCGGAGACGACCGAGATCGCGTGGCCGCCGGACTCCCAGGACGAGACCCAGGAGATCAACGTCCAGGATGCGGTCGCTGAACTCGGGTCGACTACCGACGCCGATCTGTCGGACGAACTGGCGCTGCAACTGGCGTGGACCTGGAACCAGCAGCTTCCGAAGCTTCCGCTGACCGAGCGCTGGACGACGCCGTACGTGAACACGGGCGAGTGGGAGACGCCCGAAGACCAGGACCAAAGCACCCGCGCCCTCGAAACCGACGAGCCCCTGGCCTACCTCTTGACCGTCGGCGAGTGGTGGCCCCGCGCCGGCCTGCTCCAGGCCCCCGAGTAACGAATCAGTCCGGCCCCTACTCGGATCGTCCGCAGACTGTTATTCCGCCGTTTTCTCAGGCTATCACAGCGTCCGGTAGCGGTTCGACGACCGCGAACTCGCTCGTGAGACGAGGGGTGCGAGCCCGTAGACGACGGTGAGGGAGAGACCGGTCTTCCGGAGCAATTCGACGACGGACCACGCTCAGTTCCGGCACCGGTAGAGCACGTATCCCGTCGAGAGCAGCAAGCCCGTCGCCAGTACGAGGTTGACCTGTGTGATGATGCTGGCCGCGGGCGAGAGCCGGTCGAGGTTCGCCAGCGTGAACAGCGTCAGCAGGAGAATCAGGAGCGCGATACCGAACAGCGCGACCACCGCGTTCTCGAACGCACACAGGAGGTCCCAGAAGCGCTGGCGGCCAGTGCGTGACATACGCTCTCCAACGGCCCCGGGTCAAGAAAAGGATTGGGTCGGGTACCGGTGCGGGGTGACCGCTCTACCGGCGAGCGGGAACCCTCAGCCCTACTGGCCGACCGTTACGTTGCTGCTGGTAGACTCCTCGCCTTCGTCGACGGCGGCGGCCTCGCTACCGCTCTCGGCGTGTTTCGCCCTGATCTTGGGGTTGAAGATCCGGTCGAAGCCCTGCGAGAGGAGGATCAGGCCGAACGAGATGAGTACGATCGCGACGAGCGGGACGATGATGTAGTACATCAGGTCCAGCCGATACAGGGCCGAGGAGTTGTACGCGTTGTTGAGGATGACGCCCCAGTTGAGGTTCGTGTACGGGAGCACGCCCAGGAAGTACAGCCCCACGGAGCTGAATATCACGTTCCGCGCGGAGTTGACGAAGTTGATCAGGATGTACGGCATCAGGTTCGGGATGACCTCCTTCACGAGGATGGCGGGCGTCGAGATGCCCATGATCCGCGACGCCTCCACGTAGGAGTCGTCTCGGAGCGTCAGAACCTGTGAGCGCAGCGACCGCGCCAGGCCGGCCCAGACGTGGCTCGAGAGGATGATCCCGACGAGAGCCGGATTACGCGGCTCGATGACCGCCGCGATCACGATGATCAGTGCGAGCCCCGGAATTGCGATCATGGTGTCGGCCGCCATCATCAGGATCCTGTCGAAGGTCCCTCCCTTGTAGCCGGCGACGGTCCCGACGACCGTGGCGATGACCGTCGAGAAGACGGACCCGGCGGCGATCATGATGATCATCGCGGGCGTGGAGTGGACGATGAGCCCCAACAGGTCTTGCCCGGTGTCGGTCGTCCCCAGCGGATACTGCATGTTCTGGAACGGCAGGATCCACCGCTCCGCCTGATTCGTGTACGGGACCTCGGTCAGCAGTACCCCGACGGTGCCCATCAGGAGATACAGAAGCAGGATGAGCATCCCGACCCGGGAACGCCAGTCGTTCCACAGGACCAGAAACGGCGCTCGGGCGTACTCGTCGTAGTACCGGCGATACCGGTCCCAGCGCGTCTCCTTGGTCCCCGCGACCTCGGCCAGGTCGAGGTCCTCGAGACGTGCGTTCCCTCCGTCGGTTCGAAGTTCCTCAGTAGGTCTCACGTGAATCACCCGTTTCGGCACGCGGATCGATGTAGCTGTACGTCACGTCGGCGATGAATATGGTCGTTACGACCGCGATGGTGATGAGAATGAACCCGCCCATCATCAGCGGGTAGTCTCGCGCGTTGATCGACTCGTAGATGTAATAGCCCAGACCGGGGTAGTTGAAAATCTGTTCGAGGATGATCGACCCGCCGAAGATGCCCCCGATGGCGATCATCAGGTTCGTGTACAGCGGGAGGATGGCGTTCGGCGTCACGTACTTGACGACGATGTCGCGCTCCGGGATCCCCGCCAACCGCGCGACCCGCAAGTAGTCTTCGCCGAGGACGCTGATGCTGTTGCCGCGCATCCCGAGCGCCCAACCGCCGAACGCGGTCAGCGTGATCGATGCGATCGGTAACAGGCCGTGGCGGAGCGCGCTCAGGAGGAACTCGAGGCTCCACTCCACGTTGAGGTTGGAGTCGAACCGCCCGCCGGTGGGGAACCACCCGAGCCGGTACGCGAAGATCATCAACAGCACGATGGCCACGAGGTAGTACGGGACCGAGGTCAGGAACGTCGAGACCAGGGTCGATCCGCTGTCGAGCCGAGTCCCCTCGCGGTACGCCATGACCGCGCCCGTCAGAATCCCGATGGTAAACGACAGGACCAGCGAGACGCTCATGACGAACAGCGTCCAGGGAAGCGCGTTGATGAGTATGTCGGCGACCGGATCGTCGTACCACGTCGAGGTCCCCAAGTTACCGGTGAGGATCTTGCCCATGTATTCGACGTACGCGATGTGGACCGGTTGATCGGGGTTGACCTGCGTGTACGTCGCCGCGAGCTCCCTGGCACGGGCCGTCGAGAGCCCCTGTTGCTGCAGGTTGGCTATCATGTAATCCATCGGCCCACCCGGCATGTACCGGATGAGGAAAAACGAGAACGTGATCACGGCGAACACCGTGAACACTGACATACCGAGTCGCTTTACGTAGTAGTTCTGGATCATGCGCTGAAGTTGCGTGTGGTGTGTTTTGACATCGTCTACGCTGATTTCGATTCGCTGTCCGGACCGACGCTCGCGGCCAGCTCCCTGAGTTCGTCCGACGGGTCGTTCTCACGGGCGGCACGGAGTTCCTCGCGGGCCCGGGGATGATCGAGGGCCGCGAGGGTCCAGATCACGTTTCCGCGGACGACCGATTTCTCGTCGTCGAGCAGTTCGGTCAGTTGCGGGATCGCCGGCTCGATCGCCGCGGGATCCCGCTCGGCGACGTGCGAGGCGACGCCGGTGGCGGCCGCCCGGACGCGCGAGTGCTGGTCCCCGAAGAGCGCGATGAGTACTTCGCTGGTATCCGAATCGAGGACCGTGTCGGCGACGGCCTCGGGGCGGGACTCGGTGATCGCTGCAATCGTCCGTGCGACGATCAGCCGGCTGCTCTCGTGTTCTACCCGGCTGTGGTGTTCGAGGTCCGTCAGATTCCTGCCCTGGACCGCCCGGGGCCTGTCGGCGGTCGACTTGAACTCGTCGGTCAGCGCCGCGAGCAGTTCCGGAACGGCGTCGACGAGCCGTTCGGGAGCGTCCGTCGCGACCGCGAGGAGTGTCCCCGCGGCCTGCCGTGCGACCCCGTCTCTGGGGTGGTCGAGTCGTTCCATCGCGACCGCGTGGTGTTCGGCGACGGCGTCGGGCGCGGCCGTCGAGAGGTACTCGATGGCCTCCATCGCCCGCCGTTCCGTGACCGTCTCCTCGAGCATCGGCAGGAGCCGAGCCAGAGCCTCGTCAGCGACCTCGGGGTCGGTGTCTGCGAGGACGACCCCCGAGATAGCGGCGATCCTGTGGACCGACGACCGGTCGTTGCGCAATAGTTCCGGGATCGCGGTGACGGTCGCCTCGACAGTTTCTGAGTCGAGGGCCCCTTCCTCGGCCTGCGTTGCGAGGGCCCGGACCGTCGGGAGTTGCGAGAGCGAGTCGGCGACCGCGGGGTCGAGGTCGTCTATCGCCTCCCGGAGCGTCGATACGTCGATCGGGCCCTTGTCGGCGATGGTGATCATTGGTCTGGCGGTTCCTCGGTGATCGATTCGCTCTCCCAGTATGGGTGGTCCTCGTCACAGACGCGGAAACACGCCGTGCTGTGTCCCTCCTCGAAATCGAACTGTTCCGGTTCCCGTTCCGTGCAGATCTCTCGGGCCTCGGGACACCGCGTGTGGAACCGGCACCCGGAGGGCGGGTTCTTGGCGTCGGGGATGTCGATACCTCGGATCGGCGGCTCCTCGGTCTCGTCGCCGGCGTCTAGGTCCGCGGTTGCCCACATGAGCACCTTCGTGTACGGGTGCTGGGGATTCCGGAGGATCTCCTCGACGGTTCCGATCTCGATGATCTGGCCGAGGTACATGACGCCGATCCGGCCGCCGGCGTTCCCGGCGAGGTACCGGGCGTTCGCGAGGTCGTGGCTGATGAACAGGTAGGAGGTGTCGAACAGGTCCTGCAGTTCGAGCATCAGGTCCATCATCTCCACCCGCAGCGAGACGTCCAGCGCCGAGACGGCCTCGTCGGCGAGGATCAGGTCCGGATTCATCAACAGCGCCCGGATGAGCGCGACCCGCTGTTTCTCGCCGCCGGATAGCTGGTGGGGGTACCGCTGGGCGTAGTCCTCGGCCGGCGTCATCCCGACGATATCGAGCAGTGCGTGAATTCGTTGATGGCGGTCTTCCAGCCCCATCTCCTTGTTCCACCGCTTGAGCGGGGATTCGAGGGTCGTGATGACTTTCCGGTTGGGGTTGAGTGAACTGCCGGGGTCCTGGTGGATGATCTGGAGCGACCGCCGGATGTCCTCGAACGGGATGTCGATATCTCCGGTGCCGTCCCGAGCCTCCCAGACGTCTTGATCGCGGTACTCGAGCGTCCCGTCCGTGGGGCGCTGGACGCCGATGGCGGTCTTGCCGAGCGTCGTCTTGCCACACCCGGACTCGCCGACCAGCGCCACGACGTCGTTGTCGTAGATGTCGAGATCGATCCCGTCGACGGCGTAGACGGTCTCGGGTTCGTCGAAGATGTCGAGAATCCCGCCGCCGTCCTCGAAGTGAACCTTGGCGTCGTCCAGGGAGACGACCGGCTCCTCGGACTGGGATCCCTCGATCGACTGCTGGTCGCCGTACTCGTTCGTATCCCCGAATGGAATCGCGTCCTCCGCCGCCTCCCAGTGGTGACAGGCGGTCTCGTGCTCGTCGCCGACGTCGTAGAAGCCCGGGTCCTCCTGGACGCACGTTTCGTCGGCCAGCGGACATCGAGGATGGTACGTGCAGCCGTCAGGGATGTTCACCGGGTCCGGCGCGCTCCCCTCGATCGGCGACATCTCCCCCAGCGGCGTGTCGAGGTTCGGGACTGACCGCAACAGCGCCCGAGTGTACGGATGGGTCGGGTTGTCGAGGATCTCATCGGCGGGGCCGAACTCGACGAATTCGAAGGCGTACATCACTGCCAGCCGGTCAGCCAGCCCCGCGACCAGGGGCAGGTCGTGGGTGATGAAGATGACTGTCAGATCGTAGGTCTCCTGAAGCTCCTCGAGAAGACTGAGAATCGACTGCTGCATCAACAGGTCTAGTGCAGCCGTCGGCTCGTCCATCACCAACACGTTCGGCTTTAGAACGAGGCTGTATGCGATCAGCGCTCGCTGTTGCATCCCACCCGAGAGTTCGTGGGGGTACGAATCGAGCACTCGATCGGGGTCCATATACAGATCAGAGATGAGGTCTCGAGCGTGGCTGAGCCCCTCGTCGACGGGCTTGTCGTGCGCCTCCAGTACGAGTTCGAAGTGCTCGCGAATCCGCATCGTCGGGTTGAACGAACTCTGGGCGCCCTGGAACACCATCGAAATCTCCTCCCATCGAAGCCGGCGAAGTTCTTCCTTGCTCAGATCGAGCAAGTTGACCTGGTCGCCGGCGTCGGTCCGGTAGCGGACCTCGCCGTTGACAGTCCCGGGTTCCACGACGGCGTCGAGCAGCGAGGAGGCGAACATCGACTTACCGGAACCGCTCTCCCCGACGACACCCAAAATCTCCTCCCGCTGGACCTCGAACGAGACGTCGTTGAGCACCCGCGACGTCCCCCGATCCATCGAGAACGTTACACTCGTGTTGTGTAATTCGAGGATCGGTTCGTCGACGGAGGGTGAGCGCTCAGACATCGCCGATCACTCTCCTGGGGCGCATGCATGCACACCGTGTGTGACATTCTGTGACACACTCGGCAGTCGTGCAGCGGCCAAATAAACTACTCTGAACGGGCATCATAGCGGAATTGCAGACACTCCTACTTATAGATTGCTGGGGATATCCCCGATCCGGCGGCCGTACTCGGTCCACGGCAGGGACGGACGGTGTTCGGACCGAGACATTTGGGATTGATGAACAAGCCACCCAACTGGCGTTCCCATGTTCTCCATGAATTCGATACTCCGTGAGCCCGGAAATCCTGACAGGAGAGCTTGCCTCGGACCGAGACTCACAGTAATATAATTTCATTTCAATAAATTATTTATGTTCGTGATGTGCACAACTGGACGCTGCGAGAAAGCAGCACACGGATTGGGAGACGAGAGCGCCATAGCTGTTCCAGCTGCTCTACAAATGGCTTGCCCAGCATGGAACAGCTATCCACCTGAGCACACGGCGGTCTACTCTCAATCCCTTCCACCGTTCCAGATAGAGAGTTCTACATAGCAGTTGCTGCCAAGAGAATCGACCGGCCTATTCACGAGAGGTGCCTCGAGATGCCGGTGGGTACTTCGGAGATGGACGCCAGCGCTGTCCTTCGCGAACGACCCCCCCCTGGGATCAAGCGGAAACAACCCGGACCGAGAGAAGCCCGAGGTATGTGACGAATTTTCGACTCTCCTGGAGTGTTTCGACCAATCGGCGAACACGGTAGAAAAAGACCAGACGGGGTCCCGGACGAGGCCATTCGCTAGTTACATGTACGTGATATTTAGCTCGATGACGTTGGCAGCGCTCTCAAGTTCTTCGGGGAGTTCCTGGGTGAAATATTCATCCTGGAGCCGGCTCGTTGGCCCAGAGACGCTGATCGCGCCTTCGACGTGGTCATTGTTATTGACGATTGGCACAGCGACGCAGCGAAGGCCCTTCACACGTGCTTCATCGTCGAAGGCGACCCCCTCTTCACGGATCGTTTCGAGCTCTTCGAACAGCGCATCGCGCGTCGTTATCGTGTTCGGCGTCGTACAGGGGAGACCGTGTTGCTCGATGATCTCGTCGACGCGTTCTTCGGGGAAATACGCGAGGATTGCTTTCCCCAGTGCCGTGTTGTGGAGATGGACTCGCTGGCCGATATACGAGTCAGTCTTCACCGCATTGTCGCCGTGTGCCCGGTGGAGGTACACCCCCATCCCTTTCTCTTCGACGAGGAGATTCGCCATCTCACCGGTAGATTCCGCGAGCGATGTGACTTCCGACTTTGCAATGTCGTAGAGCCGGCGGTCCCGACGGGCGAAGCCACCGAGATCGAGGAGTCGAAGTCCGATTTTGTACTCCTGTCCGTTCTTGACTACGTACCCGTCCTCCTCGAGCGTTTTCAGGTAATTGTGAATACTGCTGTTCGAGAGATCGAACTCCGCAGTGAGTTCCGTTAGTGTCGCCCCGTTTTTCCGCTTCAGCGTTTCTAGGATCTGGAAGGTCGTCTGGGCCGTTTTCACGGTGCCGTTGTTTCGGGGTGTGCTCATACTTCCCATACATACTTCCACCCATTATATAATCTTCTCCAACAATGGTGGCATTATTCCAGTATAGCCACAATCGTGGTAGCAATGACGGCCGTCTACTCGGTTGTCTTCCCAGACCACTCCAGACAATCCACAGCGAAACGACGCTCTTGGGGGCAGAACGAACTGTCGATTTCCAAAAATCTAATACCCCTGTCGCCATCTTGCCGGATGATGCGGCTATCAGAGAACGATTTCCCAGCAATCGGATTAGGTACGTGGCAGAATACGGTCCCGGACGAGTGTGCGAACAGCGTTCAGACAGCACTTGAACTTGGGTATCGCCACATCGACACCGCCCATTATTACGGGAACGAAGAAAGCGTCGGCCGTGGGCTCCAGCAATCGGACATCGAACGCGACGACGTCGTCGTCGCATCGAAGGTCCACGCGGAGAAGTTCGGGCTGGATTACGAGGGGGTGATCGAGGGCGCAAAAAAGAGCTGCGAACGGATGAATCTAGAGCGTCTCGACTTGCTCTACGTACACTGGCCAGTTCTCCAGTACGACGCAGAAGAGACGCTTTCGGCCTTCGAACAGCTCGAGCGCGACGGGGTTATCGACCACGTCGGGCTCAGCAACTACTCGATTGATCTACTCGACGAAGCCCTGTCAGTGCTCGACGAAACGCCCCTGGCGCTCCAGATGGAGATGCACCCGTTCCTCCACCAAGACGAGATTCTCGAGTACGCACAGGAGCACGACATCTGGCTGATCGCGTATTCGCCCCTGGCGCGCGGGAACGTGTTCGAGAGCGACGTGCTCCAATCGATCGCGGAGAAACACGACGTAAGCGAAGCGCAAGTCTCGATTGCCTGGCTTCTCTCGAAAGACAACGTCCGTGTGATTCCAAAAGCGAGCAGCGAAGCACACCTGCGGGACAATCTGAACGCAGTCGACCTCACTCTCGATGAGGAGGACATCAAGCGTATCGACAACGTCGATCGGCAGGAGCGCTACGTGGAACGCGACGATTCGCCTTGGCTCGAATAGCATCGAATCACGCCACTAATACCTCCATCTCTTTCGCGCAAGTGCCGAATCGATTCCTCCCTCAGACTCTTCACTCCAGACAGTTCGAACTGAGCGGCAGCGATCGAGAATTCGAAGATCCGACCAGAATGCCCTCCTCAGTCGGTCTACCGGTCACCAAGAAGTGATTGTGATTTCACGCAGGGGCGGGTCAAGCGGGATGTCCACTCGCGAACCGGTGTAGTGAGAGAGGTAGAATCCGACAATGATCTCCAGTGAACGGGTAGCCTCGACGCCGGGGGAGTAGTTCTCACACTCCCCGTTCAAGAGGTCCTGTATATGGTTCGCCGCGTTCATGAACGAGCCCTTGTAGTCGTTCTCCCACGTCCACGCTCCGTTGATCCCCGGAAGTTCCTTCTCGATGTGCTCGCCGTCTTCGAGGGACCAGTAGCGCCACTCTCCGTCGTCGTTGTTGAGGTAGAGCTTCCCTTCGGTACCGATGAAGTGCAGCGTCATCGACGACATTTCTCTCGGAATGGTACAGTCGACGGATACAAACGTCGCGTCGTTCATCACGATGTGGCCGCCGCCCCCCGCGTCGTCGACTGACCCGTTGGCGTCTAACGAGTCCACTGCTTCGTTTTCACCCGTGATGTATCCGCTCACCGTCTCCGCACGCGCGTCGAGCAGATAGACGAGCGTGTCAAGCACATGCGTCGAATTCCGCATCAACTCCATCCGGTACTGCGTGCTGACGGATTTTATTTCACCCAACAGGTTCTCGTTCTGGACGAGATATCGCAACCGCTGCAGTTTATTCGTGAACCGGAACGAGTGGTTGACCACGAGTTCCGTGTCGGTCTCCTCGCAGACATCGACCATCTCTTTGGCCGCCGACACCTGTGAGGCGATCGGCTTTTCGCACCAGATCACGTCTGGGTCGGCCGCTGAACGGGCCGCATCGATCGTATGCTGGTCGTGAAGAAACGAGGGGGTACAGATGGAGATGACGTCGAGGTCCTCGTTGGCAAGCAACCCCTCGTGGCCGACGTACTGTCTACTGGGCGCGATTTCCCAGGCCTCGCCAAACGTGGCGAGGCTGTCTTCGTCGACATCCGCTACGGCGACCAATTCAATCTCGGATGCGTTGTCGTATCCCCCCGCGTGACTCGCGTCGATTTTCTCTTTCCCAATGGCTTCCTCGTCGTGCATCCCGAGGATTCCCATTCCGGCGATTCCGCCTGTACCGATTATACCTGCTTTGTATGACATGGTTATCAGTGTCTCGTACCGCTCGAATTTGGACTGCCTGACGGGTTACTTATATCATATCCCAAGATGGTCTCCTGACACGTTGTCCGAAATTGAGTCCATCAACTGAAGTAACCATATCCTCCAATATAAAACCAAGAGTAGCAGAAATAGGTGCTGATTGATCAGCCGAGTCTCGATACGAGTCGCTGTGCAACGATACTGACTACGAAAGCGCGGTTCCGGACTGTTCAGACTCACCTCGGGACGTATCTAACTACTTGGGTGCAGATGCGACGAAGGCGCCGCCATCGAACTCGATAGGTGTCGGCTCTTCCACGACGCGGAGATCGTCGCGCTCACGGGCCTCCTCGACGAGCGCAGTCGAGGCGTGGATCCTGTGGAGGTGCATCGTATCCGCTGCGTGGAGGATGCGAACGGTATCAGGGTCGACGACGCCGATTGTCGACAGCGCGGCGACGAGCCCTGCCTGGTCAGTCTCGACGACCGGGGGGAGTTTCACTCCACGGACGGTGCTCGCAGTGAGTGCGTTAATGAGCGTCGTCGACGCGTCGAGTTCCGCGACGATATCCTCGTGGATGATGTCCGCCGACCCCACTCCCATCGCGTTCCCGTGGGTCGTCTCCGTCAGCCCGCGAGTGTAGATCCGCTTGATATCCGGTGTTTCCGGAGCGGGCTCGTTTATCGCGAACGGGCGACGCCCGATCACGTTCGTATCGAGTCCCTGGCCGCTGACGTCTTTCCCTTGTTCGTCGAAGACGACGACGTCGAGCTCCTCGAAGGGGAGCTTCGGCATGATGTCGTACGCGAGTTCGAGCAGTTCCCGTTCCCTGTCGAGGAACCCGCTCGGAGGGATACCTTCTAGAATCGTCGTGTCGTCGTGTTGGTCTTCCACGATAGCGACGCCGCCGACGACCGGCAGGGCTGCGAGCAATTGCTCGGTAATCTCGGGAATCATGTTCCGGAATGACCAGTCGACCGCCCACTCATGGGCGATCTTCGCGCCGCGCTGCTTGCCCATCCCGATGACGAGCATCTTCGAGAGCCCGCTCTCGACGGAGCCGTCGAAGTCGGTGTGTGGCTTGATCCGGTTTATCGGAACGATCGCGTCGGCTCCGGCAGCGTTTGCGTCAGCGACGACGGGCACATTCCGTTCGGTCGTTCGGCCCACCTCGACGACGTCCATATCTGAACGGATCTCACACCCGATCGCTGTCTCAGTCACACCGAGCTCGTTAAGCATCTCACGCTGTCCCTCGGCCGTCGCGCCGCCGTGGCTCCCCATCGCAGGGAAGACGAACGGTTCGTAGCCGGCCTCGGACACAGCCGCGACGACGCCGGAGACGATCTCCGAGAGATTTGCGATACCACGACTCCCGACACCGAGTGCGACCTCGCCGCCGTCGGGAACATCGGTGAACGATAGGGACTCGACGGCACGCGCCGCGTGGGAACTGACATCCGCTGGCTGGATGGGGTCTGTCTCCCAGACCTGTTCGATAACACCCATCTGGGGGAGTTCGATCTCGCCGCAGGCGTCGAGAATGGTCTCCTCCGGTACCGAGAGCGCACTCACCGCTGCTTCCGAATTCATAGTCTCATGATCGAGTGGTACGGGGATAAACGTGACTCATCGACCGGTTACACGCCCGGTCACTCGACCTCCGTTCCGTCCCGTTCGCTGTCGACTACTGCAGGCGTGGGAACCCCCGCGTGTGCGATAGATCACTGACGTCGAGCAGATAAATCTGATTGCACCCGGTCGAATCGTCGCCCGCGACGAACACGATCCAATTCCGATCTGGAGTCATCCGGGGATGAAAGTGCGATTTTTGGCCGCTCCCGTAGGTGGACCAGTCTCCGATGAGCCGTCCCCACTCGTGTTCGCCGTGTTCGCGGTACCGTTCGAGATACCACAGTTCGTGACCGGTCTCGCCCGCTGTCTCGTAGAAGAACAGTTTCCCGTCGGGATCGTATCCGGTGTGGGTGTATCCGAACGCGTCGGGGAGGTCGAACTCGACGCGGTCGTGAGTGAAGGGGTCGTAGAGCCCCCCTCGGATGCCGTCTGACCCACCGAGCACCTCGTATGCTAAACCCCGCGCTGTTGCGAGGTAATGGCAAACTTCGCCGCCCCGTCGATCACGTGTCCGGAGGTGGGAATACCACCCGCCCTCTCTATCGGTCAGTAACATCCCGTTCTCGGTCGCAGGGTGACAGAAGACGAAATGCTGGTCGTCGTATGGGAGCACGTGATGAATTGGACTGTTGATCCGGACCAATGTCCGGTGTTCGCTGGAATCGATGTGATACGCGGCCAGAACGGTGTCCTCGGAGTGGTGGCGCCCATCGTCGAGAACCCGCTCGAACAGTTCTCGGTCGTGGTGGATGTAGACGAACCATTCGCCGTGGGGGGTGACACAGTTCTGTCCGATGGCGACGCGATCTTCGGGAAGTTCGAATAGCGACGTGTCGGTGCCCGTCTGAACGTCGACCTGTCGGACGTCGTTGCCGTCGAAGTAGATCACCTCGCCGCGCTCGACGTTAAGTGCGCTCCGGTGGTCGAGTACGCCCGTTCCGGGATCAGTACACCAGGGTCGCCAGTGAGTGTCCGTCGCGGAGGCGTCCGTCAACTGCGTGCTTTCCCCTGTGGGGAGGTCGACTCCGTAGAGCTGTACCTCGCCGTCGAAAGCGCGGTGGTAAACGAGCGTTCCGTCGGGGGTGAGAGACGGCACGTAATAGTATAACGGGTAACAGAACCCCGGCCCGTCTGTCACCTGGACCACGCGGCGCCCCGTTTCGGGGGCGGTCGTTTCCGAAAATCTTCCCGCGAGTTGCATGGATTGTATCGTTCACGCACCATCAAATAAGGTGGTGCCCGTAGCCGGTGTTGTGTTCGTGGCTCCGAGAGATCACGGCGATGGGTTTGCACGTACGATATCGAGGCCGGTGAGGAACCGAACAATCTCATCGCGGGAGTCCGGAGACACAGACCAGATAAACCAGTGTCTAGTGGCGTTCTCGTATAACAGCCGCCTCAGCGTTCGCCCTGCGCTCTGGTGTGCCGACTGTTCTCTGGTGTTCGCAGCCCAGTTCGGGGAAGAGACGCATCGCAATTGACACAAACACTTTTGTAATGGATACCCAGTGTGAGATATGGAAGAGCACGAGAAGTCCTCCATCCAGTCAGTCGAG
Organism: Halosimplex rarum; assembly: GCF_047715405.1. Lineage (NCBI taxonomy): Archaea > Methanobacteriati > Methanobacteriota > Halobacteria > Halobacteriales > Haloarculaceae > Halosimplex > Halosimplex rarum. The sequence goes on along the minus strand of NZ_CP180413.1, from coordinate 88,963 downwards.
ACGGACTTTACCATCCTTGAAACGGTTAGAAACCTCAACGGTGCGGGTGTCGCAGAGATATCCGACGCCCTCGGAATGCCGAAAAGCACGGTCTATAATCATCTAAACACGCTCGAGCAGGGGGGGGTACGTCGTCAAGGACGGGACGGAGTACGATATCGGTATCAGATTCCTCGACTACGGGGGATACGCCCGGTCGAAGCGCAACCTGTACGAGCTAGCGAGGCCTGCGGTCGACGACCTTGCGAACACGACGGGCGCGGCTGCGAACCTGATGCTCGAAGAAAACGGCGTCGGGGTATACCTCTACCACCGCCGTGGGGACAGTTCGATACGTATGGACCCACATATCGGACAACGAGTCCCGCTTCATGCGACAGCGCTGGGGAGGACAATCCTGGCACATCTCCCCGATGAATCGACAGAATCCATTCTCGAAGAGCACGAGTTGCCGAAGTACACCTCACAGACGATCGCTGATCGAACGAAACTCCGCGAAGAGTTACGAGCAGTGCGAGAGGAAGGCATCGCTTTTGACGACGAAATGCGTCACGAAGGTCTCCGGTGCGTCGCGGCCCCAATACTCGACAACGGAGATCGCGTGCTCGGCGCGATTAGTGTCTCGGGTCCCATCAGCGACTTCCACGGCGAGCGGTTCCGCAGTGAACTACCAGCAATTGTCGAAGACGCTGCGAATACGGTCTGTCTCAAGCTCGCGCGGGCATAGTCCAACGGACGACTGAGTGACTTCGAGCAACGGGAGACAGCGGAGAATCCGCCATCTTCCGACGGAAGTAAGCAGAGTGATTGATACCGTATACGGTACCGAAATACCTGCGAAAATCGCGGTACTGGCGCTCGAACTCGTAATATGGCCCTACAAGGCAGTCGCCGGACTCGCGAACGATTCCTCAATACGAGGTTGATTTCCAGCTATACTGGCGTTCATCCCGTGAGGGTGGAAGACGTTACTGGAATAGATGCTAACGTACAGTTATTCTGGAGGTCTAGAAAATTGCCTTCACGATACTATCTGGCCGGTCTCGACAGATTGCACCTCAACACGTCTAATCAACTGAGGATTACAGTACTACTATTGTTATCTGAATTTTTCAAATATCGTTGGATGATGCTCCACTATTAGTAGATGCTGGCGGAGACTACCGAATCAAACTTGACGGAGTTATTGCTGCTATCCATTGGTTCGGCTAACGGGATACGTGTCATTTCAGGCTATTTTCCCACCCCTCACGACAGCAGGATCAGTAAGTACCAGCAGCCGGTGATACACTCAGACGGAGAGAGGCAAAGGTGGCATTCGGTGCGGTTGGACCACCGATTGATGGGCCTGCTCGACTACACTCGTGAGACAGTATCACTGGACGGCGTCTGGGGGACGATTCCGGATCAGTTTTCGCTGTTCCAAGGCCGCCCCCGCAGGGATTCGCTTGTCTTCTTGAACACGCTGGAGGGCGAACGGCTATCCTGAAGACATATAAAATCGGATATTATTTGTCGTATAGTGTAATTCAGGGCGGTTGTCAAAACCGGGCTTTATTCGTCGGTCGAGCCGAAGATCCCGTCTCCGAGAGATCGTGATAGCTGACGCTAACACGCTTCGACAGGATTGAGATCCGGCGATCTCCGCAGAGAACGCGTCACTGCGATCTGTGTTTCTTCGACGAAGTCGCGCACTTGTTGTGACTTGAAATACGATGCATTATCTAGCAACACGTGGATTTTCTCGGCAAATTCGTCCTGAAGTGCTCGAAAGAACCTTATCGTCACGTCGCTAGTAAGACGGTCTACAACTTCGTTTGCGATGAATTTCTGTTCGCTGGAGACTGCTCCTAGTATCTTCACACCCTTTGAACGTCGCCAAAACTGGATGTTTACTCGTTGAACACGCGGAACCACGAACGGTAAAGGTAACAGCCGATAGTTTTTCGCGTTTGATCGACCCCGACGGTGGTATACTCATCAGAGAGCGATTTACTCAGTTTTGTTGGAAATTTCCCAGAATTCGGTGCGTTCATCCTCGTCAGCTGTCGGCAGTTGCGGTCGCGGTGTCTTCCAGGTGAGGCCGGCGTCTTTCAGCAATCTCTGGACGTGGCGCCGGGAATATTCGGCTCCAAATTCGTTTTCGAGAAATCGCTGTGCGAGTTTCGTTGTCCACGCCGGTTCGTCGTAGCCGGCCTCAGACGGTGGATTAGAGACGGTTTCCTGAAACTTCTCTCGGTCGGCGTCGTCGAGTTTCGATGGTCGACCAGAGCGCTGTCGATCCTGAACTGCTTGGTTGATCGGTTCCTCTTCAAGGCGGTCGAACCACCGATAGATCGTTTGTTCGCGCGTATCGAGCCACTCTGCGATCATCGGTGCAGACGGCCCTCGCTTGTAGATAATCGCAACAAGCAACCGCTTTGTTTCCCGTTTTCCCGTCGCGTCGTCAAGCGCGGCCTCTAATTCTTCGACGGAGACGTTTTCTAATCTTGCCATTACAAGACTCATATCACGAAGTGAGTTAGTATTGTCGGTTAGTTTCGTCTCTTAGTATGGCGGCAGAACCTTCGTGCCACTATCACCGAACGTGGTCATCGAGTGGTATCTGACAACGACAACTCGATGACTTCCGAAGAAGTCCATGGTAGTACGAGCGGTATCAGGCGTCAGAGAGCGATGTCGAGCGTCGCGGAATCTCCCTCGAGATAGGGATCGAGACGAACGCCCCGCCATCGTCGCGAGCGTCGATAGTGGGCCGAAGGACGTCGAAGTGGTACCCGCAGTCTAGGTCGTGGCGTTCCTGTCGAGAAATTAACCATAGACGGCTTTCCGTCTCGAAGACCAACCCGAAAGCATGTCTCGTCAGATCCCGTGCTGGCCCGACCTGAGTGGTTTCTCCGGAGACTCCTTCATCGAGAGTGGTTGCTCGTGCTCCGACTGCAGCGTCCAGAGACTGCAATCATGAATCTGGGCTATCTCGCTCTCGGCGCGTTCCTCCTCGTACTCACGGTCGTCGACATCCTCTGGACGACGTTGTGGGTCGAGGGCGGTGCCGGACCCCTTACCTCGCGATTGATGTCCAGTACGTGGAACACGCTCAAGATGGTGTCCGGAAAGCGGCCCCGCGTGCTCTCGCTTTCCGGACCACTGATTCTGATCCTCGGCCTCGTCATGTGGATCTCGCTCCTCTGGAGCGGGTGGACGTTCCTGTTCGCGGGCGGCGAGGAGAGCCTGATCGACACACGGAACACTGGCCCGATCTCCTGGACAGAGCGATTCTACTTCGTCGGTTACACTGTCTTCACGATGGGCAACGGGGATTTCACGCCGAACGGCGGGGTCTGGCAGGTCGCGACCGCCCTCACGACGGCCAGCGGGATGCTATTTGTCACACTCAGTGTCACGTACGTCCTCAACGTTCTCAGCGCCGTCACCCAGAAGCGGTCACTCGCGAGTAACATCCACGGGCTCGGGGGACAGAGCGCGGCAATTCTCGAAACGAGCTGGGACGGCGACTCGTTCCGGGGACTGGAACTACCGCTGAATATGATCTCGAATCAGCTCAACACGCTCACGTCGAACCACAAAGCGTACCCGATACTCCACTACTTCTTCACGCCACAGACGTCGCAGGCGCCGACCACGAACATCGCCGCGTTCGACGAGGCGCTCACGCTCCTCCGGTTCGGCGTCGCCCCACAGCACCGTCCGAGTGAGCCGGCCATCAGCCAAGCCCGGTTGAGTGTCCAGAACTATCTCGATACGCTCGGGAGCGCCTTCGTCGATCCTGCATCGGAGTCTCCACCCGCCCCGACGCTCAACCGTCTACGTGACATCGGGGCCCCGACGGTCTCAGACGAGGAGTTCACCAGTTCGCTCTCGGAGGTAGATGGCCGGCGTCGACATCTGCTTGGTCTTGTCGAATCAGACGCCCGAAACTGGCCGAACACAGACAGCGACTAGAACTCCCTCTCGTTGAAGGGATTGTACGACTACTTGGGATCGTCGACCATCGGCCCGACAGAGGACCTACGAGGCGTATAGCAGAGAACGAGGGCCCCGGCCAGCCGGCAGCCCCGATCGGGGCATGTCAGCGGGGGAGATCGGTCTCGGCCTCGAGAGGGTCTGAATCCGCCCTGACGGATGTGTACACGCGCTCGGCCCACTCGCATCCGATCGGGTCCTCCGTGTCGACGAACACCTCCATGAGGCCGGTGGTCTCGTCGTACCCTCCGATTCCAACGCGCTCGTCGAAGATCGCGAGCCCGTACGGCAGTTCAGTACGCGTCCGGAGGGTCAGGTGCCCCCGATCGATCGCTGCCCGGGCCCGCTCGGGGTGTGTCTCGAAGAGTTTCTCGACGGTGTGGGGCAGGTAGATGATCTCGGTGTCGGTTTCTTCGAACAGCTGCTGGTGGAACTCGCCGAAGAGGAGCGGTGCCATCTGCGTCGTGTTGAATCCGCGGAACGTCTCCGACTCGTCGACGAGTGCGACGAACCGCTCGACTGGCCCGTAGGGGTCGTCGAGTTCGGCGACGGTGACCGTCGCGTCCACGAACGGCTCGACGACGAACTCCCGGTGGTCCTCACAGATCGCGTTGAGAAGCGGGGTGAGTCGATGCGCGGTTCGCACGTTCGCCTCGAAGCGGAGTACCTCCCCAGCGACGACCTCGCCTCGCCAGGTCAGCTGAAATCGGCCATCGACCTTCTCGACGAAGTCCTGCTCGTCGAGCCACTGCGTGTAGCGGTGACTCGTCGCCCGGGAGACGTCGAGCCGCTCTTCGATCTCTCGCCGATCGTGCGGTTCCTCCAGGAGCGCTTCGAGGACGGGTCCGTGCCGGACGACGTCTCTGAGGAAGTCCGTGTCGACGCGATCGCCCGCGGCTTCCAGACGCTGCCCGAGATAGCGGCGCTTCCGTTCGTTTTCGAGGATGGCCTCGAAGACCGGCGAGCCAGGTGGCGGGCGACCACCGGCGGCCGAACGGTCGTGTTCGTCGGGTACCATGAGAGTCACTCTCTAGAGAGAGAGGTTATCACAGATAGTAACTCTATCCCGTCACCGTCCGAAACTCGTCTCACTGCCTGAAACGGTGTTCCCGCCATCGAACACTGCGCGATAGGTGAGGCCAACGCCCGTGCGGCCGTCCAGTTCTGTATGGAACGACAGGTCGATCCAGACGAACTGATCGGACGGTTCGAAGCGGAGTTGCGTGGCGAATTGATGCGGCCGGCCGACGCATTGCCCGAGTACGACCCGACGGATCTGTTCAGTCGCGACCGGACCACCACTCTGCCCGAAACCGCACCATCCGATAGTGGGGAACGCCATGAGTGATCGGGGCGCTGGATTCGCGGCAGCCTGGCAGCTATCGATCGCCTGCTGCGTCTTGGGGATACTGGCGGTATCGCTGAGCGTCCTGCTGGGAAGTCTGACCTTCAGTGAGTCCGAGCGGGCAGCTGCCACGGTTGGTCTCGTTCTGTCGGGAGCACTCGCGCTGGACGTCGGATACGGTGCACTAGCACAAGTCGTTAATCGGGCCGGTCGCGAACTGATCGTGAGTTCCGGACCGTGACCGCCGTTGGTCTCGGGATCTCGACGATCGGGTTCTGCATCGGCTTCGGCCTGCTCATCGGCATCCTCTTCGGCTTCTTCGGGATGGGCGGGTCGTTTCTCGTGACGCCAGCGCTGTTGGTGATCGGCTATCCGGCACCGGTGGCTGTCGGGAGCGGACTCGCATTCGTCTTCGGTACCAGTGTCATCGGTGCGCGCAGACACCGTGATCACGGCCAGATCAGCTACACGCTGGCGGCAGTGATGACGCTCGGAATGACGGTCGGTATCGTAGTCGGCACCCGGGCCACGTTCCTGCTTGCGGAGCTCGGCAGCGCTGACGTCGTCATCAGCGCGATGTACACTGGACTTCTCGGGACGGTCGGCCTCTCCGTCCTCCGAGACGCCGGTACTTGCGAGAGCGATAGCAGGTCGAGCCGAGTCGCTGCCAGGGTTCAGGCTATCACGCTCTCACCGATGGTGTCGCTTCCTGGCGGCGCGACCGCCTCGGTATGGGTTATCCTCTTGGTCGGGTCGGCCGTCGGCATTCTCTCTGGATGTCTCGGCGTGGGTGGCGGATTCCTGCTACTCCCCGTCATGGTCTACGGGTTCGGTGTCCCCGCCGCGATCGCTGCCGGGACCAGCATCCTCCAGATCTCGGTCTCGGGTGCGTTCGGGACGTTCGTCTACGCTCAGTCGGGCGCTGTCGATATTCCCGTCGTCGTCGCGTTACTCGGCGGGAGCGCGCTCGGCGCTCGCATCGGGACAGGTGCGACACAGCTGGTAGACGAGAACGAGATCAAGGAATACTTCGCAACGACGTTGCTCGCGGGGAGTGCCGCCACCGCGAGTAAACAGATAAGTGTCGCATACGGCGTCGAGCTGTTCGAAACCGTGAGTGGAGTTCTGATCTTCGGAACGGCAGTCCTGGTCAGTGGCACGATCGTCCGCGCAGCTATCGCTGCGCTTCGGAAGGACCGAGACCGGCTGTCACCACTGACACACTGAGTAACGGTTCAGGTAGTATCACTCGCCCTGTCGCGCTGATGTCATGGGATTCCCGCGTAGCAGATTCGGTAATGACGATCGAATAGGCCCCGTCTACGCAGAGATCCATCCGCGACTGCGCACCGACCACCTTGCGTTTGCATGCGAAGTGAGTTTCGAGCGTGTCCTCTACAGCAGTACTGCACCATCGACGGTTCGAACAGCAATGCCGAGAGCGCTACGTCGGTGTCCGTCCCGTCTCGTCCCGTCACGTCCGGTCCCGTACGAGACCATCGAATCCGCGAAAGACATAAATTATAGACAGCCATCTGTTCTCGTACTTCTAATGCGCGCCGCCCTGTAACCGGGCCTGACACACACAGGCCCACGGTCGGTCGCCTCGTTCGGAAGCTGTTGCTCTCCGAGACCGGCTCGCGCGGTCGACGCCGCCAGTGGCGCTCAGTCGCGCGGCCTGTACTTTTTCACGGACAGAGCGGAGCCACGCAGTGAGTCGTAGCCCAGCGAGCAGTCGAATCCAATGATCCAATCGCGACAGAACCCAACCACGAGACCCCAACCCTCGAAGCACAGCAGTCCATCGAACAGACAAACCTCCGACACCCAATCCGACTCGAGATCCACGAGACAGCTACTGTCTCCCGTTACCGATCCGAGCGAACTCCGAGTCCATTCGATCGCTGGGGGCGGCACTGTCGCTGAGACCAGTCAGATCAGCTCTCTGCCAGTACTGGTCACGGGGTATCTCGTCCGACGTAGCACCCTCAGGAGACGACGATGACGAATCGAGACAGCGCAGAATCCGGTCGATTCACGGAGGGGAATATCGTCTGGCCGCTCCTCGTCCTCGCCGGTCCGCTCACTGCGACGCAGTTGCTGCAGGTGGCCTACAACCTCACAGACACGTACTGGGTCGGCCGAATCGGCGCACAAGCGGTGAGCGCGCTGTCGTTCTCCTGGCCGATCGTCTTCCTGCTAATAAGCCTCGGTGGAGGCATGACGAACGCCGGGACGATCCTCGTCTCACAACACGTCGGCGCGGGCAACGACGACCGACTCGGCCACGTCGCTGGCCAGACGCTCGCGTTCGTCGGCCTCCTCTCGGTCGGTGTCTCGGTCCTCGGGTTCGTCTTCGCGCCGCAATTGCTCGCAGTCATCGGCGCGACGCCCGGAACGACGATCCACGGGTTGGCGGTCACGTACCTCCGAATTATCGTCCTGGGAATGCCGTTCACGTTCGGATTCTACGTGTTCATGGCGTTGCTCCGCGGGTGGGGTGATACGAAGACACCGATGTATCTGATGGCGCTCACTGTCGGGCTCAACATCGTTCTCGACCCGTTCTTCGTCCTGGGATTCGCCGACAATCCGCTGTTCGGGTGGATCGGCCTGGGAGACGTCCAGCGATCACTGTACGCAGCGACGGGATTCACGGGGTTCGGCGTCGCGGGTGCTGCAGTAGCGACGGTTCTCTCGCGGGCAGTCGCCGCGCTCGTGGGCCTGTGGTTGTTGTTCGGCGGCCGCGTCGGGTTGCACCTCGCGGTCGACGATCTGCTGTTGCAGTTCGAGACGGTTCGGAAAATCGTCGGGATCGGCGGTCCGGGAGCGATCGATCAGAGCACGCAGTCGATCGCGGCCATCCTGCTGACGGCGCTCGTGGCCACCGTCGGCACGGACGCCGTCGCCGCGTACGGTATCGGCAACCGATTCATCTCCATCGTCTGGCTTCCGACGGTCGCGATGGGGATGTCCGTCGAGACGGTCGTCGGCCAGAACCTCGGTGGCGGCCACCGTGACCGCGCTCTGCGGACGGTGTACGTCGCGGTTGCGATCCTCGGGACGGCGTTTCTCGTCGCCAGCGGGCTCACTGTCTGGTTCGCTCGCCCCATCGTCGGCCTCTTCATCACCGGTCCAGGGGCCGATCGAATCGTCGACCACGGTGCGACATTCCTGCGAATCGTCGCGCCGACGTGGGTCGTCATGGCTTCCTACCACATGATGAACGGGGCGTTCTACGGGGCCGGGTCGACTCGTATGGCGATGGCGATCGGCGTGACGGCGCTGTGGGGCGTTCGAGCCGTCGCAGCAGTCTTCCTCGTGGTGGCCTTCAGCTCCGGTGCGACCGGGGTGTGGTCCGCAATTGCACTCTCGAACGTCACCGCGGCTGTCGTCGGCGCGTTCTGGTTCTTCCGCGCGGACTGGACGGACAACGTCGTTGACGATGGTGCGATCGAGGACACGGGCACGAACTCGACTTCGGCCGAAATCGACTGACACGGTCGGTATCTCTGTCGTGATAAGACCTGGACAGAGAGGGTTTATTCGGTCGCACCAGAGACCGGCTGTACCTCGATATAGCCGTAACTCTTGACCCTGACTCGATAGTCGAGGTACGCGAACTCCACGACACAGTCGCCTTCCTGTGAATCGAGCGGGTGTCTCGTACAGAGCCTGTCTAGCGCCTGTGGATCGATGGCGGAGTACAGCGGTTCGAAATCAGTCGGCTGCGTCTCACCGATCTCACTCACGATTTTGACGACGGCGTGGCTCGGTGGAATCTCCCCGCTATCGAAGCCGGCCTGGTATACATCTGTCTCGTCGTCGTACTCTATCGGCTCTAATCCATCTACTGGGCAGTCATTCACCTCGATCCCCTTCCACGACGTGTTCGCCGAAGTGGTTGAACGGCTGGATGACGGTATTCTTGATGATCTTCGTATTGACGACGCGGAGCCCGAGTTCACTCAGTTCGTCCGTGATCCGGGCTACGTCGTCGGAGTCGGTGCCCACGGCGTCGATCTGGACGTTATCCTCTCCGTTGAGGACTTCACGTATCGAGATGATTCCGTCGATATCGCGAGCCTCGTCCGCAAGCAGTTCCCGTCGCGGATTGGGCGCGGAACAGATGATCTCGACGTAGAGCTGGAGCCCCGCCTTGTCGTAATCGATGTCTGGATAGTATCCGCGGATGATGTCGTCCGCTTCCATCTGTTCGATGCGGTTGCGGACGGTACTCGCCGACACCCCCACCTGTTCGGCCATTTCCTGTGTCGTAATTTCTCGGGCGTCTCGCTGCAAGAGGTACAAAATACCCTTGTCCACCTCGTCCAAGTCCATCTGGTAGCCAGTAGGGGCCGCCCCACATTGATTTTTCGCAATTGCCCTGGCCGAATACTGTGGTTTTCATAATATAATCGACTGAATTGCTGAATTCGCAAAAGATGGGGTGCTCGTGGCGGAGAAACTCGCTTGGATCTGCGGAATTCATACTACTGTCCTCGAACCACTGTGTAGAACCGTTATGAATAATTGCATGGGGCTCGTACACGAGTGGAGGGATTAGTATCTCTACTGATTGGACGGACGACTCCGTCACTGCGACGCTGGACGCATTAGCTGACGGTACGCGACGGGACATCCTTCGCTATCTAGTCGAGGACACAGACGGGATAGCGTCGTACGAGGAGCTTGCTCGCCAAATGCAGTCACGAGACCCCGACGAAGAACTGGAACGGTTGGTCGCACTCCTCCACCACCAACACCTGCCCAAACTCGCTGCGGCCGATATCGTCGAATACGACACCCGTAGCAGCACTGTCCGATACCTTGGCTGTTCCCTCACCGAAACAGTTCTCGCAACAGTCGACAGCAAGTGACGTCGCCCAGGAGTGACGTCACGGGCGACGACCCTGGCGCTCGGCTTCTCCGTCGGCTCTTTCGCTGTCAGCTACTACCGATTTAACGTCGCCGACCTGTGACTGGAGCGGCTCTCTCGGGTAACGTGCGAACGTACCTTTAAGTTAATGAACGAAAGTGTATATTCCGTTATGTCCTCTCAAGAGGTCTGGCTGGAAAGCACGATCGGCGGGTTCACAGCGACCGGTCGACTGCACACGCTGAGCGTCTGGTTCATCCTCGCGCTGCGGCTGATGATGGGGCTGGCGTTCCTGCAGAGCGGGGTGGACAAAGTGCTCTCGGGGAGTTTCGGCGCCGCGGGGTACCTCCAGAACGCCCCACCGGCGAACGGGAGCCCGGTCGCGGACCTGTTCGTGGCGATGGGGGAGACGCCGTGGTTCGTCGACTTCGTGGACGTCGCCGTCCCGTGGGGCGAGGTCCTCATCGGCCTGGGGCTGTTGTTCGGCGTACTCACGAGGCTGGCGGCGTTCTGGGGCGCGTTCATGATGCTGCTGTTCTACCTGGGCAACTGGGAGATCGGCCACGGCTACATCAACGGCGACTTCGCGTACATGCTCGTGTTCCTCGCCGTCGCGGCGTTCGGCGCCGGCCGCATCCTCGGCCTCGACGCGTATATCGAGGCGTACGAGATCGACGGCCGGCCGCTCGTCGAACGCTACCCGTGGACCCGATACTTCCTCGGATAGCTCGTGGATCCCCAGTTCGTCGGCGGTCGTCAGTTCTCGCTGCCCGGGATCCGCGCGGGTTCGAACCGCTGGAGCCCGAAATACGTGTTCAGAACGGCACCGAACCCGACGGCGATCAGTCCGAACTGAGCGACCGCGCCGAGATAGGGGATCGCACCGAGCAGTTCGACTGCGAGCAGGAAGGCCCCGATCCCCGCGACCGTCGCGATATCCGTCCGTCCGATCGGTAGTCTCCGCCCGATCAGATGACCGAACACGATCTGCCCGTAGAGGACGATCAGTACCTCGCCCACGAGCCCGGCGATGCTGACGGGAATCAGGACGATCGTGAACGCCATGTAGACGAACAGCACCAGTAACGTGGCGGCCGCGAGCGCCCCGACGACGCCGCTGACGAGCGCGTGATCGGTGACGGCGTGGCCGACGGTGTCGAGCAGCGCCGGGTGGCGACGGGCGAGCCACCAGCCGACGAATCCCAGTACGAGGAACTGCGCGAGGAACCCCCCGACCCGTCTCACCGGCGAAGAAGTCGGCGTCGGCGGCTCGAACGTCGACACCGCGCCGACCGCCGCACCGTCGGCGACTGACGCGTCGCCGGAGAGTAGCTGGACCGTGCCGGTAACGGTCGCCCCGTCAGCGACGGTGACGTTCCCCGCGAGGACCGTCACGTCGCCGTCGAGTTCGCCCTCGATCTGCGCTGTCCCCCCGATGACGTAGAGGTCGCCGGCAGCGGTCGCGGTGGCGGGCACGCTCGTCGTTCCACCGGCGACGACGTGGACGTCCTCGATCGTCTCGACGCTGTGGTCGCCCTGAAACGTCACCGACAGCTGCTCGACGTCGCCGCCTCCGAGAGAGACCAGCAGCAAGACGACGATCAGCAACGGGATCGATTGTGTCGGGCTCACGTCGCGGACCCCCCTCTCGAAAGCACGACCGCTCGACGGAGATAGAGACCGACCCCGAGTCCGAACACGAGGAGCAAGGACAGCGCCTGGACGACGTTCAGGTGCGAAAGCAGCGTCAGTTCGGCCGCCTGAAAGTACAGCGCGAGCGCCGTGCTCGTGAACGTCGCGAGCCAGCCGGCGACGCCCACGCCGATAGCCGAATGGGTCCCGATCGTCTCGGGCGTCGAGAGGTCCGGCCAGAGCGCGAAGTTCAGCGTTGTGTAGAAGCTCACCGCCACTGCGTAGAACGCCGGATTGAGCGGCGACGCGGGTCCCGCTGCGAGGGTCGGGAACGCGGCCGCGACTCGCAGGTCCGAGGTGTAGAGAACGTGCGTCAGCGCGAACAGCGCGAACGTCCACAGAAACACCCGATTCAGCGGGTAGTGAACGTAGATGACGCCGGCCATCAGCGCACCGACGACGTGGGCGACGGCGATGATCCACCGCGTCGCGAGATCGGGCGACTGCCAGGAACTCAGCAGCAGCGAGGGCGTGTCGATGATCCGGAGGAACCCCAGACTGTCGACGAAGAACACGCCGAACATCAAGACGACCGGGACGGCGAACGCGAGCGTCCGCGCCCGCACAGGATCGGGATAGCAGAATCGGCCGGTCCCGAACTCGCGATGCTGGTCGCCGAGCTCCGAGAGAATCGCCTCGATACGTGTTACGCGACCGGACGCCAGCACGGCCAGAACGACCAGCCCCGGTGCCATCGCGGCGACCATCACCCGACTGAAGACGTCGATCGACCACGTCAGCGGGATGGCGTTCGCGCCGAAGTACGCGATCGCCGTGATAGCGGCGGCGACGTACCCCCGGTCGGGGACCGGGACGAGGTCGATCGCGAGCGAGAACGAGACGGGAAAACCGACGCCCAGCCCCACGGAGGCAGCGACGATCCAGGCACCGAACGCGGGGACGCTGCGGACGTGCGGTGCGACCAGCGTGAGCGCGAACTGGACGCAGACGACGCCGAACAGAAGCCGGAGTTTCGTCGGGAGGTCCGTGCTCCACCCGCGACGGTCCATCGTCACCCCAGTGACGGCCGCGACGACCAGCGTACACAGCGCGAGTGCGGCCATCCACGCGGAGACGGCCGTCTCCGACAGGCCGACCAGCCGCGTCCCGAGATCGATGAGTCCCAGCTGGACGAACGTCAGGTTGTAGTAGTAGCCGGCGACCATCAGGGCGACGAACAGGACGTATCCGAAGAGCGTCGTCCACCGGCGTTCGCGCGCGTAGGTGGGAAGTCGCATGCAGTCGTTCTCGTTCCCACGTCGACAGGGAGGACAATAAAACAGGGCACAGACGCGGGCGCCTCGCTGAAATCACCACCTGTCCGTCCGTCGGTTCGGTTCCCGAGGCGCGCGCCCGACCGGATCGGTGCAGCGCCGACCCGTGAATCGATCCGAACCGCGCCAGTGCAGGTGCATCTCTTTGGGCGTCGGCCGCCAATCACTCACCATGGGAGATTCCTCGCGTAGACGTCCGTGGGTGGGCCTGGTGGCGTCCGTCGGTCTGGGCGCCGTGACGGCCGCCGTGGCTCGCCGACGGCAGGTATCGGAACGAATTCGGGAGTATACGTCCCAGGTGCGGAGGAGCGCCGGCCCGGTCACGGCAGAGCTGTACGACCCCGACGACGTGACCGACCTCCCGGCACCGGTTCGACGATACTTCGAGACGGTTTTGCAGACGGGTCACCCCCTGGCTCGGGAAGTCCGACTCAGCCAGGAAGGCGACTTTCGCCTGGGCGACGCCGATGGGTCCTGGCGTCCGTTCACCGCGAGTCAGGTTTACAGCGTCTCGCCGCCCGGATACGTCTGGGACGCCCGGATCGAACTGTTCCCGTTCGCTTCGGCCCGGGTCTTGGACGCGTACGTCGACGGTGAGGGCCTGCTCCGCGCGAATCTGCTCGGCGCGATTCCGGTCGCGAGTGCGGGCCCCGACGCTCGGATGAACGAGGCGGAACTCCAGCGGTACCTCTCGGAGACCCCGTGGTTTCCGACCGCCTTACTCCCGGCGGCCGGCGTCACTTGGAAGGGGATCGACGACAGAACCGCCCGCGCGTCCGTCGATGACGGCGACGTGACCGCAACGGCGACGTTCCATTTCGACGACGACGGACTGATAACGCGGCTGACGGCCGACCGATACCGTCAGGAGGACGATACGGTCGCCCCCTGGGTCGGCCGGTACGGCGCGTACGAGGAGCGCCGGGGAACGTTGATCCCCACCGAGGCGGAGGTCGGGTGGATCACGGACGACGGCGAGGCGCCGTACTGGCGTGGATCGATAACCGACATCGAGTATCGAACAGGCGGATAGCAGTGTTCGAGACGTGTCAGTCGGCCGGTATCGGTGCTCGGCTGATCGTGTCGATGTTTCACGAAACGATCGGCGCCATTGCGGTCAGCGCGGGTCGAGGCCGACGACTTCGGGGCCGGGGATCTCGCCGTCTGCGAGCCGGTCGCTCCCGTAGATGGCCACGAGCAGGACAGCACACGCGACGAGCGGGACGGCACCGGTCACTTCCGCGAGGAGGTTCAGCCACGTGTTCGGAACGCCACCGGGGGCCATGGCCTCCGTGTCGGCGGGGTGGAAGACGCCCATCCCGTTGACGCCGGCGTGGAACACGGCGACGGCGAGGACGCTCCCGGTGCTGTTGTACATCCAGGTCCAGAGGATCGACCCGGCCAGAATCGACACCACCCAGATGAGTTGCTGCGAGAGCGGCCACCCTCCGTGGGTCGTGGTCGCGTTGAGGAACAGCGGGAGGTGCCACCCCGCCCAGGAGACGCCGACGATCACGCTCGACACCAGTGCGCTGTAGCGATCCTGAAGCAGCGGCAGCATGAACCCGCGCCAGCCGAGATCCTCCTGTCCGCCGCCCCAGACAGTGCCCCAGGCCAGCACGAAGAGATAGATCCCCGGGAAGGGGAACGAACTGCGATCGATGGGCCCACCGAAAGCAACGAACAGGGCGACCCCAGAGACTAACAAGAGGAAGGGTAGTCCGAGCGCAATCGCCCACCACCTGCCGCCGATACGCCAGTGGAAGAACTGTCCGATCCACTTGCGGAGGTCGCCGCCGCTGGCCCAGATGACGACGGCGGCCCCGACCGGCGGTCCGAATCCGCCGAACCCGATGAGGATCGACTGGGTCCACGACGCTTCCAACCCCACGGCCGCAACGATCCCCTGAATCACCCACGTGAACGAGTACGTGATCAGCAGAAACGACGCGAGACGGTGGCGGTCGATCCACGACCGGAGTCCGGACCGCCCCGATTCATCACCCATCAGACATCACCTGGCTGAGGTAACGCAGCGATCCGATAGTGGTGGTAGCGGTGGTAGTGGCGGTGTTCGTCGTCATGGGCACAACCGAGTTGCAACGCCCTGCGAGAAAAGTTTTATTGTACTTACATATTGTCAGTCCCGATACTCAAAGATATTTGAGCGCAAACGCGAGACGTCAGTCGCTCGCGTGAGGGGAGTTCTGGTGGCCCCGAACCGAGACGCGCAGGTCGCCGTCGACGGATACCTGAACGGAGTCTCCGTGGTAGACGATCGTGGCCCGGCACTCGAACGGGTCCGTCTCGACGACGTCGAGCTCCCAGTCGTCGACGTACGACGGGAGATCCCAGAGCGGGAGTTCGAGGACGTCGACACCGTGGCGCCAGTAGAACGCAGCGACTTCGGGATGGTGGAGGAGGCGGACTTCGAGTGGCGCGTACAGCCGAAGGCGGCACTGTCGACACGTGGCGACGCAGGTCTGGGTGGACGGTTCGGATCTCGCCTCGATCTCGAGGTCGGTCACGCCGCCGCACTGGGAGCACGTTCCGCGGAGGGCCGTCGCGTACTCGTGATTGACGCGACGATTGCACGACTCCAGTATCTCGATGTTCGTCCGGTCCTGTGATTCCGCCGGTGGAAGATTGTACGTGACGATCCGAGTGGTACAGGCCTGGCAGTCGACGACGAGGAACGGTTCCTGATACTCCGCAACGAGTGTCGTGGCATCACACGACAGACATTGACCGTCGAGCGTCGTCGGTTCGAACGACGGTCGGTCCGAGTACGTCCCCGAGCGGATGGTCCGGACGATCCGATCGCCCGCCTGTGTCAGACCGTACCCGCTCTCTCCGTTGTGAACGAATATCCCGTCGAGTGCGTCCAGATGGTACGCGAGCTGTGACGTGCTATCGATATCTACCTGGTCGTAGATGTCGGAGAACGACGCCGTCTCCGAACCGGTTTCGGCCGCATCCGCTAACACGTGCAGTATCCGGAGCCGGATCTCGTTTCCGAGCGCGGTAAACGCCGCTTCCGGAGTGACACCGTCGTCGCCGTTCATCAGTTGCTGTACTCTCTTCGGCTACCGACCTAAGGGTTCCCGTCTGCGGCGCGACGGGCCACCGAAGCGGCCCATTCCCAGTCGAACGGTCCGTCGACGACCGTCCAGCCCTGCCGATCGTCCGCGTCGGTCACCGGACTCGTGGTCGCCTCGAACGTGTTCGACCGAATCGCCGCTGCGGACCTAAAGCGTATTATCCAGTCAGATCGTAGGTACAGAGAACGTGGCGGTCACTGACTCACCCTCGCTATCGACGTGTACGGTCCGGATCGAGCGACGAGGCGGTCGCGGAGAGGCGGGAGCTCGGGCACTCGAACGCCACCTCGAAGCGATATCCGGCGTCCACGACGTCGATGTCTCCTTTCGGACGGGGAACGTCCGTATCACCTACGATGGGGGGACCACATCCGAAGACGCGATTCGCGACGCTGTCCGCGACCGAGAAGTCTCGATTCAGGACGACTCCGATACGGGAACAGACGACGTGCGTTCGCGCTCGGCACTCAGACGAGAGGCGGTGTTCGTCGGGCTGACGCTGCTCGGGATGGCGACTGGACTGGTGACAGGGTGGCTCGACGGCCCGCAGCCTCTCATGTGGGCCGGCTACGGCGTCGCGTACGCCTTCGGCGGCTGGTACGGACTCAAAGGCGCCGTCGAGACGCTGCGTCACGGCGCAGTCGACATCGACCTGTTGATGATCGTCGCGGCGCTCGGTGCCCTCTCGATCGGGGCACCGTTCGAGGGCGCGATGCTTCTCTTCCTGTTTTCGCTGTCGAATACCCTCCAGCACTACGCGATCGGACGCTCGCGCCGGGCGATCAAGTCTCTCGTCGAGATGCGGCCGGACGAGGCGCAGGTCCTGCGCGACGGTGAGGAGGTCACCGTGCCAATCGACGAAGTCGCCGTCGGTGACGTGTTCGTCGTCCGCCCTGGTGACAAGATCCCGCTGGACGGCGTCGTCACGTCCGGCGAGGGGACGGTCGATCAGGCCTCGCTCACCGGCGAGTCAGTGCCAGTCCCCAGGGAACCCGGCGACGAGGTGTTCGGCGGAACGATCAACGAGAGCGGGAGTCTCGAAATCGAAGTCTCACGGCAGGCCCACGAGTCGGCGATCAGCCGTCTCATCCACATGGTCGAACGCGCGCAAAGCGAGAAGGCGCCGACACAGCGGCTCATCGACCGCTTCGAGCAGCCGTACGTCCTCGGCGTGTTCGCCCTCACGATCGCAGCGATCGCGATTCCGCTCACACTCGGGGGTGAGTTCACCAGTACGTTCTACCGTGCGATGACGCTCATGGTTGCGGCTTCACCGTGCGCGGTCATCATCTCCACGCCCGCTGCGGTTCTGTCGGCGATCGCCTCCGGCGGCAGACAGGGCGTCCTGTTCAAGGGCGGCGAACACGTCGAGGCGGCAGCGAACATCGATGCGGTCGCGTTCGACAAGACAGGGACACTCACTCAGGGCGATACACAGTTGACGGACGTCTCCATCCGCGAGACGGCAGACGGAGTACTGACTGAGGACGGGCTGCTCTCGCTCGCGGCCGCAGTACAGGCCCGCTCGGAGCACCACCTCGCTCGTGCGACGGTGACGGCAGCGGAAGACCGGTCACTCGGCGTCCCCGACGCACAGCGGTTTCAGTCGGCCGCCGGGAAGGGCGTCCGGGCAGACGTCGAAGACAGTACCATCCACATCGGGAATCGAAGTTACTTCGGAACCGTCCTCGAGGAGGCATCGATCGAGGGGCTCGAACCCGGCCTCGACCGTCTCCAGTCGCTAGAATCGGAGGGGAAAACGAGCGTCATCGTCGCCCGAGAGGACGTCGATGGAGTCACCGTGTTGGGGTGGCTCGCGTTCACCGACACGGTCCGTCCCGGCGCTGCCGAGATGATCGAGGACCTCCGCTCGCTCGGAGTGGAACACATCGTCATGCTGACGGGCGACAACGAGCGCGTCGCCGAGCGGATCGCCGACGAGGTTGGCATCGACGAGGTGCAAGCGGAACTGCTGCCGGAGGAGAAAGTAGCGACCATCGAGGACCTGGTCGACCGACACGAGAACGTGGCGATGGTCGGTGACGGTGTCAACGACGCACCGGCGCTCGCGACCGCGACCCTCGGAGTGGCGATGGGCGGCGCCGGAACCGACGTCGCGCTCGACACTGCCGACGTGGTACTGATGGGTGACGACCTCAGCAAGATCCCCTACGTCCTCGGGCTCGGACGCAAGACCCGCCGGACGCTCACCGTCAATCTCGCCATCGCGTTCGGCGCGATCGCGCTCATGGTCGGGACGATTCTGCTCCGGGGGATTCCGCTTCCCCTCGCCGTGGTCGGCCACGAGGGCTCGACGGTGCTCGTCTCGCTGAACGGCCTCCGACTGCTCGGCTTCCGTGGCTAGACGACGCAGGGTCGAGGCTACAGTTGGTCGACAGCGAACAGGGAATCGTCACCGAGGACGACCTGCACGCGGCGGTGCCAGGCGTCGGCGAAGGCCGCCCGCTGTTCGTCGCTCGCCGACCCCTCGAGGATCTGCTGGAGATTCCCGATCCCGGGCCCGCCGTCCGGGACGTCGCCGACGTGGTAGGTCACCTGCACCGTCTCGTCCGTGTCGGTTCGCCGGAAGCGGAACGTCGGGTCCGGCGTGTTCGGGTCGAACGCGTCGAAGCGCAGGAGGTCGCGGCGGCCACCGTATCCGCCGGTCAGTCCGCCGAAGCCGTCGTCCTCGGTCGCACCTGTCACGTACGAGACGATGCGGCCCATCACGCCGTACGCGGCCTCGCCTCGCGGGCCGGCTGCCTGCACCTCGATCTCGCTCCGGACCGGATACTCGTCGGGATACAGGGCGTCGAGGCCCCGCTGGACGATCCGGTAGGCGCCCGAGGCCGTCGGACAGGAGTGTCCCGCCTCCTTCACAGCGTCCGCGTAGGTGACGACGAACGGGTCGCCCGGTTCGAGGACGCCGAGAGCCTCCGCGACGGGATCGCGGATCTCGATCGGGGCGACGTCGTAGTCGACCTGCCAGTCAGTTCCGGTGTGAGTCGCGTCAGTCGCAGTTGAATCAGTTGTCATTGGTTGTGTGAATCAGTATCGGAGTAGTCGCATCCCGTTGAGGATGACGAGGAGGACGCTGGCCTCGTGGACGAGCATTCCGGTGGCGAGCGTGACGTAGCTCGTGAGCACGCCCGCGAGAAGGACGGTCACGGTTAGCACCGCGATCCCGACGTTCTCGAGGACGTTCCATCGCGTCGCCTTGCTCAATGTGACCGCGTACGGGATGCGTTCGAGGTCGTCGGCCATCAGCGCCATGTCCGCCGTCTCGATGGCGGTGTCCGTGCCGGCAGCGCCCATCGCGATGCCGACGTCGGCGGTCGCCAGCGACGGCGCGTCGTTGATGCCGTCGCCGACCATCGCGACGACCTGGCCGTCGGCCTGGTATTCTTCGATGACGGTCTGTTTGTCCTCGGGGAGCAGTTCGGCGCGGTACTCGTCGATGCCGACCTCCCCGGCGACCGCAGCGGCCGTCCGCTCGTTGTCGCCGGTGAGCATCACCGTCTCGATGCCGGCGTCCTGGAGCGCAGCGACGACGCCAGGAGCGGCCTCTCGAAGTTCGTCGCGCATGGCGATCACGCCGATGACGCTGCTGTCCCGCACGACGTGGACGGCCGTCTCACCACGTTCCTCGCGGCTGCGGACGTACTCGGCGACGTGATTCGGGATGTCGATGCCGCGGTCGTCGAGCAGCGCCCGGTTACCAACGATGAGCTCGTGACCGTCTGCGTGAGCGACGACACCTTTCCCGGCGACCACGTCGAAGTTGTCCGGATCGGGGATTGACTGGTGCCCAGCGCCCGTATCGTCCGCTTGGACAACCGTCGTTCCGCCGTCCGTCGCGGCGGTCGGGCCCTCGCGGGCCGCATCGACGATGGCGTCCGCGAGGTGGTGTTCGCTCTTCTTCTCGGCGGTCGCCGCGAGCGAGAGGACCTCGTCATCAGCAACGCCGAACCCCTCGATATCGGCGACGGTGGTTTCGCCCTTCGTGAGGGTCCCGGTCTTGTCGAAGGCGACGAGGTCGATCTCGCCGGCGCGTTCGAGGTGCTCACCGCCCTTCATCAGGACGCCCGACCGGGCGGCGTTCCCGATCGCGGAGACGGTGCTGACCGGCGGCCCGATCACCAGTGCCCCGGGACAGCCGATGACCAGCAGCGTCAGCGACAGGATCGCGTTCTGCGTGACCGCGTATGCGCCGATAGCCAGCACGATGACCCCGGGCGTGTAGTACTTCGCGAACCGGTCGATGAGGCTTTCCGTGGGCGATTGGGCTTCCTGGGCCTCCTCGACGCGGCGGATGATGCGTTCGAGCGTCGTGTCCGAGCCCGCGCCCGTCGTCCGGATCTCCAGTGCGCCTTCCTGGTTGACCGTCCCGGCGTAGACCTCGTCGCCGTCGGCCTTGTGGACGGGCGCGCTCTCGCCGGTGACGGGCGCCTGGTTGACGGCGCTCACGGGTTCCCCGTTCGCTCGAGGGATCTCCGATCCCTCGCCGCTCTCGCCGTCGACGACGGTACCGTCGACCGGGATCTTCCCGCCCGGCTTGACGATGACGACTTCGCCCTCCTCCACGTCGCGGGCGGGCACTTCCTGCTGTCGTCCGTCACGGCGAACGGTCGCCGTGTCGGGCGTCATCTCCAGGAGTTCCTGGAGGGCCGTCCGGGTCTTGCGCATCGTTCGACCTTCGAGGTAGCTGCCGAGGCTGAACAGGAAGACGACCGCGGCGGCTTCCCAGTATTCCCCGATGACGATTGCGCCGATGGCGGCCAAGGTCACGAGCGTCTTGATGCCGAGCGTCCGGTTGGTCACCTCGTAGTAGGCGGCCTTGGCGATGTCGTAGCCGCCGATAATCGCCGCGAGGACGAGAATTACGGCGCTTGCGGTATCGAAGCCGGTGAAGTGGCCGAGGCTCCACCCGCCGCCGTAGAGCAGGCCACTCGTCGCCGTCACGATGGCCTTCCGGTGTTTCCGGTAGTACTGTGTGATCGTTTGTCCGTTCATCGGTCTAGACGGGTTGGGGCGTGTAGCCCTGGCTTTCGATGACCTGTGTGAAGGCGTCGGGGTCCGCGACGCTATCGTCGTACTCGATCTCGACGCGTCCTGTCGCGTAGTGGACCTCGACGTCCCGGACGCCGTCAACGTTCGAGAGGGCGCGCTCGACGGTGCTCGCACAGGTCGGGCAGTCGAAGTCTAGGACACGCAATTGGGTTGTCTCGTTCATCACAGTTCTACGTAGCGCCCGCACTGCCAAATATATTTTTCAAATGATATGTTTGAATGGAGATATGGCGCGTTGGAACGGTCAAATGGGTCGTCTAGGACTTCTCTACGCCCCGACTGCAGGACCAGTTGCTCGGCAGCCACGTTCACCAGCAGTCCCCTCCGCTACCTTTTCCCGCACGTATCCCGCAGTTCTCGTATGAGCAGTTCCGGTGCCGACCATCATCTCGACGACATCGCAATTCGGGATACCCGCGTCTCGGACGCCATCGACGAACCGATGCGGGCGATGATTCTCGACATTCTGGCCGACGAGGCACAGACGGCAGGTGAGGTTCACGACCGACTCACCGACCGTGGCATCGAGCGTACCGAAAACACCGTTCGGCACCACATCAACGAACTACGTGATTCAGGGCTAGTGGATATCGTCCGCTTCGAGGAAGGGCGCGGCGGCACGAGGAAGTATTACCACGCGAATACGATCGTTCTCTCGTACTCGCTACCGGATTCGGCCGATACCGTCGTCGAGGAGATGACCGATGCGATCCAGCCACAGATTACGGAGGCGTTGAACCACCTCATGGGGGAGTACGAGGAGTCGATCGAAGAGATCACGAGGGAGATGCAGCCGTGCGACCACTGTCGGAACCAGAAGTACGAGACATACGTCCTGCTGACAGTCCTGCGGAGGGCGTTCGTCCGCGCTCATCGGGAATCGTAAGCGAAGACTCCGGCTCAACGGTGGCAATAGCCACTACCTCGGGCTACGGAGATGAGATTTCGAATGGGAGGTCGGCGTACTGAAATTGCCGCTACTGGGAGCCGTCAGTCGTCGTCCTACGCCATCACTCGGTTCGGAATCGTCCCTCGAAGAGCGCCATTGTCAATGCGGGGAACGTCATTATCCGAACCTCATTTTCGGGGGAGAGGATGGTTGTGCCCTTGAGTGCTGCTAACATACAACTGTGAGGCACCCGTTGGCTATCCATGGAGGAGTTCGACCTTTTGGTCATCGGGTCCGGGTCCGGTCTGGACGTAGCGAACGTCGGTGTGAATCAGGGACTATCAGTAGCTATCGTCGAGAAGGGGCGGCTCGGAGGGACGTGTCTCAATCGCGGCTGCATCCCGTCGAAACTGCTGCTGTATCACGCGGACGTGCTGGAAACGGTCGAGAGTGCCCACGAATTTAACATCGAGACAGAGGTAACCGACATCGCGTTTCGCGAGATCGTCCGCGAAGTCAACGAGGACGTGAAAGAGGACTCGGAATCGATCCGTCGCGGTCTCCGACAGTCTCCGGATCACACGCTCGTCGAAGGGGAGGCACAGTTTGTCGACGATCGGACCGTCGAGATCGTGGCCGGCGACGACGAAGGGAGAACCATCCAGGGTGACACGGTTTTGATCGCGGCTGGTACCCGTCCCTGGGTAGCAAACATCGAGGGCCTGGAGGACGTCGACTATCTGACGAGCAGGGAGGCACTCCAGTTAGAGGAACCGCCCGACCACCTCGTCATCGTCGGCGGTGGGTACATCGCCGCAGAGCTCGGACATTTCTTCGGTACCTTCGGGAGCGACGTGACTGTCATCGGGCGTCGCCCTTCCCTCCTTCCCCAGGCCGACGAAGAAACTGCAGAGGCCTTCACCGAACGATTCTCAGAGCGATTTACGGTTCACACCGGCCACCAAGCTACTACTGCTGCGCAGGACGGTGAGGACGTGACTGTCGAAGCACGACCGTACGCGTACGGCGACGACGCCGGTGTGACCGGCGGGGAAGAGGCGACCGTGAGTGTGACGGGCGACGCTCTCCTGGTCGCAACCGGTCGCACCCCGAACACCGACATATTACACGTCGAAGAGACTGGAGTCGAGACCGACCAGCAGGGCTTTATCGAGACCGACGAGTATCTGCGGACGACCGCCGACGACGTGTGGGCGCTCGGTGATATCGTCGGCGAGTACCTCTTGAAACACAACGCCAATCACGAGGCACAGGCGGTCACGTGGAACATCTTCGGCGACGAGTTAGACGCGGTCGATTACACGGCGATGCCGTTCGCCGTCTTCACTTCGCCCGAAGTCGCCGGCGTCGGGAAGCGCGAACAGGATCTCCACGCAGCCGACCGCGAGTACGCCACGAACACCTACCGGTACGAAGACACGGCCCGCGGCGATGCGATGAAGGCCGAGGGATTCGTGAAGGTACTCGTCGATCTCGACGGAGAGATACTCGGGTGTCACATCGTCGGCCCCGATGCGTCGACGCTCGTCCAGGAGGTCGTCGTCGCCATGAAGGCTGGGTCCGGGACGGTACACGACATCCGCGAGTCGATCCATATCCATCCGGCTCTGCCCGAGGTCGTCCAGCGGGCGTTCTCCGGGCAGTTCACGCAGCAGGGCCACGGCCACCATCACCACCATCATGACCAGTAGACGGCCGGCGATTTCGGTTCATATCCGCCTGGTCGCGGTCCGGGCCCCGCCATTCCGGAGCCCTCCATCGGAGACTACGGTAACAGTCGACCGATCAGTGGCCGGTTCTCGGCGACGAGTCGATACGCTCGCTCGCGGGCGGCGCCGTAGCCGGGGATCCGTCGTAGCGCCGGCAGTGCCGCCGACGGCGGGAGCCCGGTCCGCTCGTAGGCGCGTTCCATCGCTTCGCCACAGGAGTAGACACTCTTGTCAGTGATCAGGTGTGCACACCGCTCGTACTCGGCCGGGAGTCGCCTGCGTAAATCGTCGTCCAGGTCCGAAAAGCCCACAATCCCGATGTCCGAGCGGCGCTCGACGTAGCGGGCCGCACGCGTGCAGATCCCGCAGTCGTCGTCGTAGACGAGCGTCGGGGACGACATCCTCAGGGAACCTCCGTGTGTGCGTTCGCCCTGCGGACGCAAAACGCTGGTTCCACAGTAGAAACGTATGCAGTGGATCACTCGAAGGCTCTCCTCTCATTCGAGAACCCCGGTGGAGAGATTCGGTAGTGCTGTTGGTACGGCGAAAATGATGGACTGACGGAGAATCTGTGAGGTCACGCGAAAGCCGTCGAAAGCGCCTTTGGATACTTCAGGCGGACGGCCATAGCCACCCTATGGACGACCGACAGGGACCATCACATCCGCTGTTCGCTGCGATATACGACCCGGCGTTGGCAGTCGTCGAGCGAACGCTACTTCGTCCGCATCGGAGCTACTTGGTCGGCGATCTTCACGGTACAGTCCTCGATATCGGTGCCGGGACCGGGGCTATGTTCCCGTACTTTGAAGCCGTCGCCACCGACGGCGTCGCGTTCCACGCGATCGAGCCCGATCCCTATATGCGACGGCAGGCCATCGAGAAGGCGGACGAGTTGGGACTCGAGATCGATCTCCGGTCAGCGGGCGCCGAATCGCTCCCGTACGAGGACGACTCGTTCGACGTCGTGATCGCCTCGATGGTCTTCTGTACGATCCCGGATATCGAGGCGGCGCTGTCGGAGGTGGCCCGCGTGTTGCGGCCCGGCGGCGAGTTCCGCTTCTTCGAACACGTAGTAGACGACGGGTGGCGCGCTCGCGTCCAGTCGCTTCTCGCACCGCTCTGGAAGCGGGTCGCAGGCGGCTGTCACCTGACGAGACAGACCGCGTCGGTGTTCGCCGCCGACCGATCGTTCGACGTCGTCGAGGTCGATCGGATGAACCTCGGCGTGACGCCGATACGACCGTTCGTTCGAGGCCGACTGCGGAAGCGAGCGTGAACGAGAGGTTGTCGGTACCACTCGTCGCTCTGTCGGGTCGTGCCCTCCCCCGGACTTCTATTTCGCCGTCGCCACCAGCAGGAACGTCTCCGGCCGGACGGCCTCGTACTCGATGCGGAACCCGGCGTCCGACAGTGCGTCCGCGGCTTCCGTGGCGGTGAACCGCTCGTCGAGAGGTGGACCGGCGTCCCCGGTCCCTGTCGCACTCCAGTCGACGACGACGAGTCGTCCCTCGGGCGCAAGGACACGACCGGTCTCGGCGAGCGCGTCGTCGCTCGCGAACTCGTGGTAGGTCATCGTCGAGAACGCGGCGTCGATCGAATCCGCGTCGACCGGCAGGTCGCTCACCTCGGTGGTGAGGAGGTCGACGTTCTCGGGGACGCCCTTTTCGCGATAGTAGTCGTGCATCGCCTCCTGCACGTCGACGCCGTACACGGTCCGCGCGTAGGGGGCGACGTCGTCGGTGTAAAATCCCGTGCCGCTTCCGAGATCGACGACGGTCTCCTCGGACGAGAGGTCGAGCGCCCAGAGCAGCTCCTCTGCCGAGAGGAACCGATATCGCCGCTCGGCCCGTTCGAGTTTGTCGGCCCGGGACGCGTCGAAGATGTGTTGCCCCATACGCACAATACTATGGTCGCCGGGAAAGACTCTTCCGTATTTTACCGCACCTACGTCGGAAGTTAGTCGTAAAACCCTTCGGTCGCACGCCTGTACGACTGTGTATTGATGGAGTCAGAGGACAATATTACGAGGCGGCGCGCACTCCTCGCCGGCGGTGGAACCATCGCGTTCGGTGGTGCTGTCGCGTATTTTGCGTCGCGCTCCGAGTCACAGGAACAGGAATACGTCCCCGACGCCTTTCACACGAGCGAGGAGACGACGGGACTCGGGGTGGAACTCGCGGGCCGACCGATCGCCGGCGAGGCCGACGCCCCGGTCGACATCTACTACTGGACTGACTACCTGTGCCCGTTCTGTAAAAAGTTCGAAACGGAGACGCTCCCGGAGGTGGGGCGCGACTACGTCGACGCCGGTGAGGCGCGGTTGATCACCCTCTCGTACCCTAATATCGGCGAGTACTCCACGCCGTCGGCGGTCTGGAGCCGTTGCGTCTGGGAGCAAGTCGCCGATACCGATCCGGCTGCCTTCTGGCGGTGGCACGGAGCGGCGTTCGACGCCCAGTCGGAGTCGGGACACGATTGGGCTGACGACGAGACGTTCACGAGCATCACCGAACAGACGGAGGGCGTCTCTGTCGCCGACGTAGACGCCTGTCGACAGGAACGCGGCGATGCGATCCGGGAATCCATCGACACTGACGTCGCAACGGCACAGTCGGCCCGGATCCAGGGGACACCCGGATTCGTGCTCTACAACCGCGAGAGCGACGCCGCCGGAAAGATCGTCGGTGCACAACCCTACGACAACTTCGCCGACGCACTCGATCGAGTCAGAGAGGCATGACAGAGATGGACTCGCCGGCCCATCGTGCGTGGCTCCGTGACCTCCGCGGTGCGCTCGTCTATCCGCTTACGTCGAACGGGCGGTTGCTTACCACCGGAGTCGCAACGAGTGTGACCTACGTCATCCTGGTACTGAGTGCGTTTCCGCAGTTCTCCGTACAGGTGCTCACGCGGGACCCGACCGACCTCGCCTACGCCGTGACGGCGCTCACGCGGGAGGTGTTCCTCGGGACCGGCTGGCTGGGCATCGGACTCGTCGCCGCCTACGCCCTCTTGACAGGCGTCGCCGTGACGAACGCCGTCGCCCTCGTCCAGCGCGCCCGGCACACCGGCGCATCGACGTTCGTCGGGATCGTTCCGGGCCTGCTCGCCGCCGGCTGTGCGAGCTGTGGCGCAGGCGTCCTCGGGGCGCTGGGCTTCGTCGGTGCGATGGCGGCGCTCCCGTTCGAGGGGAACCTCCTCCGGGTCGGTGGCATCGTCCTCCTCGCCATCTTCCTCGGGCGAGCCGGCGATCCGCGAACCTGTTCGATCGATCTAGAGTGACCATGCGACGGAGCAATCGACGACAGCTGATCGAGACACGGGGCGCACTGCACAGACGAACGAATGTCGCTCGTCGACGGGAGGTGGGCCGGTGACCGAACGCCCACGCCTGCGGCTCGTGAGGAGCGCCGGCGTCGGAACGTTCCTGGTATTCGGAGTTGTGACTGGACTGCTCCCGAACCCCATCTACGTTCGCATGGTGGAGCGTACCCCGGCGGACTACCTGTTTCTGGTCGCCACGGCAGCGTTCGCCGCGGCGTTCGTCTCCCAGCGGTCGCTGACCGACGACCCGATCGGTGACCGCTACGCCGCCGGCGGCATCGTCGGCGGGTTCCTGGCGTTCGGTTGCCCGATCTGCAACGTCGTGCTACTGGCGTTGTTCAGTTCGTCGGCGCTGATGACCTACTTCGACCCGTTGCGGCCGGCGCTCGGCGCGGTGAGCGTCGCTGCCTTCGGCGGATTGCTCTACTATCAGCGACGGCGCTGCGACGCGTGCGGACGCTGACAGCCGGATCAGACGTCGCAGCTTTCGCCGCCGGTTCGAAGTCGGACGAAGCCGACCAGGAGCCCGACGGTCACGGCTGTCACGAGAACCTGGACCAGGTTCCCACCGAGGACAGCGGTAGTACTGCCGCCAGCGACGGCGCCGGCTGCGCTGGTAGACGCCGGGGCCGCGACGAGACAGCAGAGGCTCAGCGCGCCGCCTAGTCCGAGTAGTGCCCGGTACGACTGCATCGATTCGGCACTCCCGTCCGAGTCCGTCATCTATCGAGTGGTATTACCGCCCGGTCTCGCTTGTTCTTTTGGGGTCGCTCGTTCGGGAACGAGGTGCGTTCCGAGAACCTTCGATATACTGCCCTCAGTTCGCAGAGGCCAGCGCTGGTACCTGTGAAGAGTATGCTGAAGAGTAGGAACGCCACGACGACCACTGCCAGGTCTGCGCCGAGGTCCTCCGGGAATGCGCCGAGAGCTGGCGGCACACGATGAGCGACTGACGCCCATCTGAATAAGACTCGAATCGGTGATTGGCTCGATGCTGATCGTTCGCGATTGTACCCAGTGTAGCACAGTCGGGATGCTCCGGAATTCTCCGCTCCGAACTGGCGACAGTGCGACGCGGTTAGAGTTCCGGAACTGCTGTAAACAGGAGGACAAACGCGTTCACGGTCAGCAGCGCCAGCACGACCCACTGGAAGATACGCTCGGGGATGTGGTCGAAGATGTAGACGCCGACCCACGCACCGAGGAACACCATCGGAACGGCTATTGCGGCCTCGATCATCAGCGGCGTCGTCACGGCCCCCGTGTACGTGAGGCTCCCGAGACGATACAGCATGAGCGCGCCGAAGAAGGCGGTGAACGTCGCTTTCATCTCCTCGTCGCTCCAGAATCCGCTGGCCGACATGAACGCGCCGTAAACGATCATCGGCGGGCCGGGGACGGCGACGGCACCGCCGAAAATCCCCGCCAGGAGACCGGCCGTCGCGCCGACGAACTTCCCCGGTCTGTAATCCTTGTCCTCGATCCAGTCGGTGACGACGTCGAGGTCGACGACGCGACGATACCGGTCGATGTCATCGTCGAGTACCTCGAAGAACACTCACCCGTCGACTACGAAGTGATGGGACTAGTCGAGACCGCCGAGGATGGCGGTCGAGTCCAGAACACGCCCGCAGACGGACCGTATCCGTTCGTCCAGCCCGGCGTCGACTATCAGGACGGAGAGGCCTACTGCGAGACGTCCATGATTCCCCGTGGGAACGCTTTCCCCGAAGAAGGGCGTAATCGAACGCGCTAGGCGGCAAGGGCGCACGCGACCGCTCCGACGAACGGCGAACTCGGCACGACACAGGTGAGATACAATGGTCAAGAACACCACTGCGGAACAACTCGCGGACAAGATCGACGCCGACGAACAGTTCACGCTCATCGACACGCGTCCCGAAGACAGCTTCGAGGCCTGGCACGTGCGCAACGCAGAGAACGTTCCGTACGACCCCGATGAAGGGTTGAGCGAGGACCAACTGAGCGAGGTGAACGCGCTTGTCGACGGCCGGCCGGTCGTCGCTATCTGCGGGAAGGGGCTGACGTCGACGCCGTTCGCGTTCGACCTCGACGAGCGCGGGTACGACGACGTCTCGGTCGTCACTGGCGGGATGGAGGCGTGGAGCAAACTCTACGAGGTCGTCCCCATCGAGACGGTCAGCGACGACCTCGTCGTTCGGCAGGTCCAGCGCCGAGCGAAGGGCTGTCTCGGCTATATCGTCGGTTCGAAAGAGGCGGAAGCGGCCGTCGTGGTCGATGCGACCAGACAGACCGACCAGTTCAAAGTTGCCGCCCAGGACGCTGGGCTCTCCATCGCACGCGTGCTCGATACGCACGTCCACGCCGACCACATCTCGGGCAGCCCGGCGCTCGCCGACGAGGTCGGCGTGCCCTACCACCTCGGCGAAACGGCCAGCGAGCGCGGTTTCGAGTACGAGTACGATCCGCTAGCAGATGGAGACGTCGTCGAAGTCGGCGACGTCGAGATCGAGGCGCTCCACACGCCTGGCCACACCTCGGAGATGATGAGTTACCTCGTCGGCGGCGAACTCCTGTTGACGGGCGATACGCTGTTCGTCGACTCCGTCGGGCGTACGGAACTCCAGTTCGGCGAGGACGACGCCTCGCGTGGAGCGGAACTGCTGTACGACTCGCTCCACGAGACGATCCTCGACCTCCCGGACGACACCACGATTCTGCCGGGCCACCTCACCGTCACGAGCGACGGGCGCTACGAAAACGGGTCGCCGGGCGAACCCCTCGAGGCCCGGCTCGGGGATCTCCGCGAGGAACTCGACTTCCTCGACCTCGATCGCGAAGCGTTCGTCGAACGATTGACCGAGGACGTCCCGGAGAAGCCTCCGAACTACGAGACAGTTATCGCGATCAACACCGGCAAAGAGACCGTCGACGACGAGGGCGAGGCGACGGAACTCGAACTGGGGCCGAACAACTGTGCCGCATAGAACACGGCGTCCGCTCTCGCGTCGCAGACTCCTTCAGCTGACGGGGGCGTCCGCTCTCGGAACGATCGCGGGCTGTGCCGGTCAGCTACCGGGTGTCGACGATAGTGGAGGTCGTGAGGTGACGCCCCGCTCGACGGTCACGTCCGAGCCAGATACGTCAGTCGACCTCACCGCGGCGTCCGGGACCATTCGACCAGCCCCCGATACGTCGACGACCAACTGGATGTACGAAGGCCAATTCCCGGGACCGGAGCTACGCGTTCAGGAAGGAAACGTGCTCAGCGTCGAAGTGACCAACGACCTCCAGGCGGAGACGACGATTCACTGGCACGGGATTCCCGTCGCGAATCCAATGGACGGCGTGCCGAACGTGACCCAAGAGCCGATCGCTTCCGGCGACACGTTCACGTACACGTTCCGCGCCGAACCCGCCGGGACGTACTTCTATCACAGCCACGTCGGACTCCAGCTCGACCGGGGATTGCACGGCCCACTGATCGTCGAAGAGCGTGACCCACGCGTCGAGTACGATCGCGAGTACGTCGTCGTGGTCGACGATTACCTCCCCGAAGAGCCGGAACTTCCTTCGGACGGGGGAATGGGCGGTGGTGGCGGAAGGGACGGCGGTGGTGGGAGGGGTGGGGGAGGCGGTATGATGGGAGACGTTCGGCCGCCATACGAAGGGCTCCTGATCAACGGTCGATTGCCCGAGGAGCCCCAGACGTTCGACGTCACAGAGGGCGATCGGATTCGTTTCCGGTTCGTGAACGCCGCCAGCGCGACAGTCTTCGGTGTACGAATCGCAGGCCACGACATGACGGTGACCCACGCCGATGGCCGACCTGTCGAACCCGTCGACGTGGACTCGTTCGTCTTCGGGGCCGGTGAGCGCTACGACGTCGTGATTGAGGCGACGAACCCTGGCACGTGGGCCGTTCAAGCGGATGCGCTCGATGGAAACGAACCACCAGCTAGAGCTGTCGTCGAGTACGAGTCCGCGGGCGAGGGGAGCCCACAGCGTCCGTCGTCGGCCAGTAACCAACTCCAGTACGGAGACTTGCGGGCGATCTCCTCGCTCGACGGGGTAAGAGGAGATCCGGATCGAACGTTCGATCTGACGCTCTCCCGTGGCAGCGGCCAGCCCTACACGTGGACGATAGACGGGCAGGCATACTCAGACGCCGATCCGCTCCAGGTCCGACCCGACGAACACGTCCGAATTCGGATGACCAATCAGAGCCCGGTCGTTCATCCGATGCACCTTCACGGCCACTTCTTTCAAGTCGGCAACGCGATCAAAGACACGGTCATCGTGCCCGGGCATAGGGGGCAGGTGACGATCGACTTCCACGCCGACAATCCCGGCCGGTGGTTGTTCCACTGTCACAACCTGTACCATCTCGATGCTGGGATGGCACGTGTCGTGAAATACGTCGAGTGACCTGGTTGGAGACCCGGTATCGGAGCGTTCATACTATCGTTCGTGTGGTCTTGGCCCTGTCCGGGAGAGGTATGGTTGAGGGCCACATGGGCGAATTCGAGCCGGACGAACGGTTCTATTCCTGAAAAACGTTTAGAGCGCCTTATACGCGTTCTCGGACGGCCTCCCGTTCGTATACACACCTCGGACGACGAATTCGATCGGCGGCGAAAACAGGTCGAACGTACCGGATGACCGGAACCGCTGCTGTTCCAGCCGGTGCACCACACTCTCAACGCTCGCCGTTGCGGCACCCAACCGTTAACCCCGTGGACGGGGTATAATATTCCATGGAATACACAATACAGACTTCAGTCACCGGTGAGTTCGACGACGTCGTCGACACGACGATCGCTGCGCTCAAAGACGAAGGATTCGGCGTCCTCTGTGACATCGATATCCAGGCGACGCTCAAGGAGAAACTCGACGAAGAATTCCGCCAGTACCGCATTCTCGGTGCATGCAATCCACCTCTGGCATACGAAGGACTGACCGAAGAAATCGAACTCGGCGCACTCCTCCCGTGTAACGTCATCGTCTACGAAACCGATAACGGCGAGGTCATGGTGAGTGCAGTCGATCCGCAACAGCTGGTTGGCATCGCGGGCAACGATGCACTTGACTCCATCGCGACCGAGGTCAACGAGAGTTTCGAGCGTGTTCTCTCGGCCGTCACCGACGAACTAGGATCCAACTCGGAGGCCTGATCTCGATGTCTTCATCGAACCAGCTCGACACCACGACTATCGTCCTCCTGATCCTCGGAGCGATCATCTTGCTCCCGTTGCTCACGATGGGAATTGGATTCGGCGGGATGATGGGTCAGTATGGCGGTACTGGTGGATGGTGGCCGTTCATCGGGATGCTCGTCCCGCTCGTCTTCCTCCTCGTCCTCCTCGGCGGTGGCTACCTCGTCTTCCGGCGTATGAGCGAAACGCAGACGTCTCGAAATCCCGCGATGGAGGAGCTCCGCACGGCATACGCTCGTGGGGACCTCACTGACGAAGAGTTCGAATCCCGCCGCGAGAGACTCGAACGGTCGGAGTGAGCCAACGAGTACGCACCGAGGTGCGTATTCCCCGAGCCCGTGTTATCGAATTCGTTCGTTACGGTACTGCCGCTCACCGCTATGTGTGCCCGCCTTCGAATCGAAGAGATGGACTGCTCTCAGCTTGCGATTCCGAACATCAATGTGGCTAAGCCCCAATACCATAGTCTACTATGTAACCGAAGTCATCCTCTTCACCCAAGAGACGTGCGGGGCATGTGCAACACAGCGGGAGAAAAACAACGGCCTCGAAGACGCGTATCCCGACGTCGAGTTCCGGGAGGTCGACATCCAGACAGACCTAGAAACAACCGAGGAATACGGCGTCCGAAAGACGCCGACGACACTCGCCTACGCGAACGGGGAACGGATTGACGAGTGTATCGGGGTCGGCGAGCGAAACGAACTGGGGGCGGCTATCGAACGTGCAGACCAGCAATCGGCCGGACTCGCGCAACGGGTCGCCAGCATCGTTCGAGGATGACGGAGAAAAACACTAGCCGATGAACTACCGTAGACGCCAGTTTCTGGGGGCGCTCGGAGCCGGCACAGTCGCGACTGCGGGACTCGCACGACCAGTCGCTGCACAGGAGACGCCTATCGTCAGGATGGGGAACAACTACTTCGACCCGATTGGGCTCCACGTCGACCCCGGTACGCCCGTTCGCTTCGAGATAGCTGCCGGAGCACACTCGGCGACGGCCTACGAGAACCGGATTCCGTCAGCGGCCAGCGCATTCGATAGTGGCATCATCTCGTCGGGAGGATTCGAGCACACGTTCGAGGAACCGGGCACGTACGACTACTACTGCATCCCGCACAAGTCGGTCAGAATGGTCGGTCGTATCGTCGTCGGTAGTCCCGGTGGCCCGGCCGAAGTGAGCCCGATTCCGAATGGAGACGTACCCGACAGCGAGACGATCGTCGAACAAGGTACGATAGCGTATGGCTCCAGCACTAGAGGTGGCGAGAACCCTGATGGCGGAACAATGACCCCCGGGAGGGGGTTTGGCCCGGGGATAATGAACGGTCGAAACGGCGGTATGATGGACGACCGGAACGGCGGATGGTTCGGTGGGCCACCGTTCGTCGGCGGGGTACTCGGACTGCTCGGACTGGTCGGTGGACTGCTCTACTTGGCACTGGGTCGAGGTGACGAACCTCCCGAGAGCGACGGCGCCGCGATGGAACCCCTCCAGCGTCGATACGCCCGAGGCGAGATCGACGACGAGGAGTTCCAGCGACGCCGTGATCGACTACTGCAGGATCGAGGGGACTGAAGCCTCTCGAATGCTGTGCGTGGAGAGGGACCTACGCTCGTTGATTACAAGCCAGGAGCCCATCTCGACGCGAGAGGACCCGTGCCGAACCCACGTATCGTCAACGGAGAGTCACGGTCACAGCGAATTGGGAGGATCTCACGTTCCTGTCGTGCAGTACAGGTGAGAAGCGCACCCGAGCCCACAGTATTGTACGATCTGGGGAATACTTTAGTCCGTCGCGACCCAACCCTCGGGTATGAGCGACACGTTCGTCGTCGTCGGCGGTGACGCCGCGGGAATGAGCGCGGCGAGCAAGGCCAAACGCGAGGACCCCGACCTGGAGGTGGTCGTCTTCGAGAAGGGGCAGTGGGTCTCCTACGCCGCCTGCGGGATGCCTTACTACGTGAAGGGCGAGGTCGACGAACTCGAGGACCTCGTCGCCGTGACGCCGGAGCGGTTCCGCGAGGAGCGCGACGTCGACCTCCGGACCGGCCACGAAGTCGTCGGCGTCGACCCCGAGCGCGAGACGATCACGGTCGAGGGCGACGGCGAGCGGTTCGAGCAGGGCTACGACCACCTCCTCGTGGGGATCGGGGCGAGCGCGATCCTCCCTCCGTTCGACGGCGTCGACCTCGACGGCGTGTTCACCATCCACGACATGGACGAGGCCGGCGAGATCGAATCGTACGTCACCGAACAGTCGCCGGAGCGAGCCGCCATCGTCGGCGGTGGCTACGTCGGCGTCGAGATGGCCGAGGCGCTGTCGGCCCGCGGCGCCGACGTTGCTCTCTACGAGATGCTGCCGCACGTCCTGCAGCCGTTCGGCGGGCAGGTCGCCGAGGTCGTCGAGGACCACCTCCGCGAGCGGGGCGTCGGCCTACACCTCGACACCGCTGTCTCGGGGTTCGACGGTGACGGCCGCGTCGACCGCGTCGTTCTCGAGGACGGTGAATCCGATCCGGCCGACATCGTCGTCGTGGGCGTCGGCGTCAGCCCGAACGTCGCTCTCGCCGAGGACGCCGGGATCGAACTCGGTTCGACCGGTGCCATCGCGACCGACGAGTACGGCCGCACGAACTACGAAAACGTCTACGCGGCGGGCGACTGCGCGGAGGCGCGCCACGTCGTGACCGGCGAACCCGATCACGTGCCGCTGGCGCTGACCGCCAACCGCGCCGGCCGAGCGATCGGTCAGACGGTGACGGGTTCGCCGACGCCGACCGGTGACACCGCGGGCACGGCCATCGTAAAGGCCTTCGACCTCGGCGCCGCGAGGACTGGCGTCATCGACGAAGAACGGGCTCGCGAGGCCGGCTTCGAACCGGTTCGAGTCACCATTACCGACGAGTCACGCGCCGGCTACTACCCGGGCAGCGAGGAGATTCAGATCACGCTCGTCGCGGACCGGGACTCCGGGCGTCTCCTCGGCGGCAGCGTCGTCGGCGCGGAAGGGGCCAAGCGCATCGACTCCGTCGCGATGGCGTTGCACGCCGGCATGACCGTGACGGAGCTACAGAACGCCGACCTAGCGTACGCGCCGCCGTTCAGCCCCGTGTGGGACCCGGTCCTCACGGCCGCGAAGGTCCTCTCGGGGAAGCTCGAATGACCGCGAGCGCTCCCGTCGACGTCTCCGGGCGACGGTCGGAGTTAGTGGAGTTGACGCTCGACTTACTCGCGGTAGACACGTCGAACCCGCTGGGCGACACGCGCGAAATCGTCGACCTGATCGAGGCGTGGCTGGAGCCGCTGGACGTCGAGACCGAACGGTTCGCAGTCGACCCGGCGAAGCCGAATCTCCTCGCGACAGTCCCCGGCGAACGCGACCGGACGTTGCTGTTCGACGGTCACCTGGACACGGTGCCGTTCGACGCAGACCAGTGGTCGCACGACCCGCTGGGCGAGCGCGCCGGCGAGCGAATATACGGGCGCGGCGCGACCGATATGAAAGGCGCCGTCGCGGCGATGCTGGTCGCACTCCGGGCGTACGCCGAGAGCGGGACGACCCCGCCGGCGACCCTCCTGTTCGCCTTCGTCAGTGACGAAGAAGTCGGCGGTGACGCCGGTCTCCCGGCGCTCCTGGACGCCGGACGCCTCGACGCCGACGCGTGCGTCATCGGCGAGCCGACTTGCGAGGAGGGGCGTCACTCGGTGACGGTCGCCGACCGGGGGAGCATCTGGCTGTCGCTGGAAGCGAGCGGTGAGGCCGCGCACGGGTCACGGCCGGTACTCGGCGAGAACGCCCTCGATCGGCTCTATCGAGCCGTCGAAACGATACGCGAGCGCTTCGGGACGCGCGAGCTCCGCGTCGCGTCCGAGATGGCCCCGATCATCGAGGAGTCCATCGAGTACTACACGCCGACCATGGGCGAGGCGACCGCTCGCGACCTCTTTCGGTACCCGTCGATCAATCTCGGCGTCCTGGAGGGCGGTGAGGCGATCAACACCGTCCCGGAGGCCGCCCGTGCGGAGGTCGACGTCCGGCTGACCGCGGGCGTCGACACGTCGGAGGTCCTCGCGGACCTCCGGGACTGCGTCGCGGACTGCGACGGTGTCACGATCGCGGACGTCTCCTGGAGCGTCGGGACCGC
The DNA here is from genome assembly GCF_047715405.1 of Halosimplex rarum. Classification (NCBI taxonomy): domain Archaea; kingdom Methanobacteriati; phylum Methanobacteriota; class Halobacteria; order Halobacteriales; family Haloarculaceae; genus Halosimplex; species Halosimplex rarum. Next base: position 52,325 of record NZ_CP180413.1, on the reverse strand, counting down.
GGAACCGATCGACAGTCCACTGGTCGATGCCGTCGTGTCGACCGCCGCAGACGTGACGGGCGAACGCGTGTACCGCCGGAGCGCGACGGGGGGAGGCGACGCGAAGCGCCTCCGCAACGAGGGGATCCCGACGGTCGAGTTCGCGCTCGGGACCGACACAGTGCACGCCGTCGACGAGTACACGACCGTCGACGCGCTCGTCGGCAACGCCGAGGTGTACGCGCTGTTCCCCGTCGCCTGGGCGGACGCGTCCGCCACCGCGTAGGCCGGTCACCGATGTTCGCCGCGAAAGAGTAATACGTCGGGCAGATAATATTGTTTAGTATGGAGTATACTATGCAACAGCAGGTCGACGGGGAGTTCGACGACGTGGTCGAGCGGACGATCGACGCGCTCGGCGAGGAGGGGTTCGGCGTGCTCTGTGACATCGACGTTCGGGCGACCTTCGAAGAGAAGCTCGACGAGGAGTTCCGCCGGTATCGGATCCTCGGCGCGTGTAACCCGTCGCTGGCGTTCGAGGGGCTCGAAGCGGAGATCGAACTCGGCGCGCTCCTGCCGTGTAACGTCGTCGTCTACGAGCGAAGCGAGACGGGTAGCGACTCGGACTCCGCGAGCGGCGATGAACCGCGAGCCGACGACGGGGAGGTCGTCGTGAGCGCTGTCGACCCGGAACAGCTCGTCGGCATCGCCGGAAACGACGAACTCGACTCGATCGCCACGGAGGTCGGCGACCGGTTCGAACGCGTGCTCGGGTCGCTGTGAGCCCGTCGGCTCCCCCTACCAGACGACGTTCCCTGCAGGCGCTGGCTGGAGCGGGGGCGGGCGGACTCGCCGGTGTCATCCTGCGCAGACCAGCCCTGACACGCGTCTGTCTGGCGTACCGGCCGCTCGGCGTCGACACGGGCGGGTCCCGGTGACGATGGACCGCTTCGAGAACACCGGGCAACCGGACTGGGACTGGTGGGGGCGACTGTGGCCGGCGCCCGGGGAGACGCTGCGGGAACTGGGCGTCGAGTCTGGCGACGCGCTCGCGGAGGTCGGCTGCGGGAACGGCTACTTCGCGCTGCCCGCCGCGCGGATCGTCGACCCGGCTCCGGTGTACGCCTGCGACCTCGACGAATCGCTCCTCGCGGAGTGTTCGACCCTCGCCGACCGAACGGGCGTCGAGAACATCGAGACGGTCCACGGAGACGCCCGCCGGCTGTCCGAACACCTGCCGCAGCGGGTCGACCGCGTCCTGCTGGCCAACGCCTTCCACGGCGTCGACGACAGGGGAGCACTCGTCCGGGAAGTCGAGGCGTCGGTCCGCCCGGGCGGTCGGTTCGTCGTCGTCAACTGGCGGGACCGGCCGCGGGAGGAGACGACCGTCGGGGGCGAACCGCGCGGACCGCCGACCGCCCTCCGGATGTCGGCCGAAGCGACCGAGGCGGCTGTTCACTCGGCGGGCGACTTCTCCATCGAGCGACGGGTCGACCTGCCGCCGCATCACTACGGGCTCGTGTTCGAGCGGTAGGGTTCCGACCGACGGGGACACGACTCGTCGGTCGGCGGCAACCCGCCCCGCACCACGTCGAACGTCTATCCCCCAGTGGTTTTTCAGAATCTTGGAATAGCTATGCAATATTAAGACGCTCCGCCGCCGAGGTTCACCCACAAGGATGACTGACACGGACATCGAGTACGACGAGACGGTCGACGCGCGTGGGGCGGCCTGCCCCGGTCCGCTGATGGACCTCATCGGGAAGATGCGGGACGTCGATGCGGGGGCCGTGGTACGGCTGTTGAGCGACAATGACCAGTCGCTGACGGACATCCCCGAGTGGGCCGACGAGGCCGGCAACGACCTGCTCGCGGTCGAAGAGGGCGACGACCACGACGAGTTCTACGTGGAGAAAGCGTGACCAGGCACATCGTCGTCGTCGGCGGCGGGACCGGTGGGACCGTCCTCGCGAACGACCTGGCCGACCGACTGGGCGCCGAGATCGACGCCGGCGACGTCCGGGTCACCCTGATCGACGACGACCCCGACCACGTGTACAAGCCGGTCTGGCTGTACGTGCCCTTCGGACAGCGCGAACCGGCGGACGGTCGCCGGCCGCTCGGCGACCTCGTCGACGACCGGATCGACCTGCGGACCGACCGCGTGACGGGGATCGACACCGACGCGAAGCGGCTCAGCCTCCGGAGGTCATCCGCGTCGGTGGAGTACGACTACCTCACGCTGGCGACCGGGTCGACGCTCGCACCGGAGGATATCCCCGGCCTGGCGGAGGGCGGGCACGACTTTTACAGCGAGGCGGGCGCCACCGCGCTACGGGAGGAACTGCTCTCGTTCACCGAAGGGACGCTCGTGTTGAGCGTCGTCGGGACGCCCCACATGTGCCCGGCTGCGCCCCTGGAGTTCGTGTTCATGGCCGACAGCTGGTTCCGCGAGCGCGGGCTCCGGGACGACGTCGACGTCGTGTACACTTACCCCATTCAGCGAGTCCACGGCAACCCCCACATCGCGGAGTGGGCGCGGCCGCTGATGGACGAGCGGGACATTCAGGTCGAGACGTTCTTCAACGCGGAGTCGGTCGATCCCGAAGAGCAGACGATCACTTCGATGGAGGGGACCGAACTCGACTACGACCTCCTCGTGGACATCCCGCCCCACAGCGGAGTGGACCTGATCGAGGAAGCGGGGCTGGGCGACGGGTGGGTCGACGTCGACAAGCACACCCTGGAAGCCGAGGCCGCGGAGGACGTCTACGCGCTCGGCGACACGGCCGACACGGGCGTCCCCAACGCCGGCAGCGTGGCTCACTATCAAGCGGGCGTCGTCGGGCAGCGACTCGCCAGCGAGGTCCGCGGGCGGCCGGCCACGGCGACCTACGACGGCAAGACGCTGTGTTTCATCGAGACGGGGATGGACGCCGCGTCGTTCGTCGAGTTCGACTACGAGAACCCGCCGTCGCCGGCGCCGCCCTCGGAGAAGCTCCACTGGTCGAAGTTGGCGTACAACGAGTCCTACTGGCTGACCGCGCGGGGGCTGCTCTGAGATGTCCGAGAGAGCCACCATCGCCGACGGTGAGCTGGCGGCGGCCATCGAGGAGAACCCGGAGGCGGTCGCCGCGTTCGTCCGCCGGCTCGACAGCGTCAACGGCCTGCTGGACGTGCTCGCGCTCGGCGAGAGCGCGCTGACCGACGACATGGTCCGGGAGCTGTCGGGCACGACCGCGACGCTCGCCGAGTCCGCCGACGAGATCGCGACCGACGAGACCGTCGGGCTGGCCGGGACCGTCGGCGACAACGGCGCGGAGCTGCAGGACGCCCTCGAATCGCTGGCGGCGCTCCAGCGGACGGGCACCCTCGACGAGCTGATCGAACTCGCCGAGGTGGTGTCGCTGGCCACCGCCGCGCTGGACGACGAGATGGTCCGGTCGCTGGCCGACACCGGCGGCTCGCTGGGTGAACTCGCACAGGCGGCGGCCGACGACGACGCGCGCGACGGGATCGAGACGCTGCTGGAGGGTGTCGGCGAGACCGAGCGCGCACACCCCGAACAGGTCGGCCCCCTCGGGCTCGTCCGTGCGGTCCGGGACCCCGACGTCCAGTACGGACTCGGCTACCTGCTCGCGCTCGCCGCCGCCCTCGGCCGCGCTCGATCAGCCGACACCGACGAACGCAGCGGGCGTCACAGGCAGTAACCGGCCGCACCGAGTAGCATTTCTTTTTCGTCTCAAGACAATCAGAATTCGTGGTGCAGATTTTCGAACCACGAACCACAGTGAGTTGGTAGCGGCCGCGAACTAGATCGACGAGTTCCTCTGCTCGCGCGAGTACGATTCCCGTGGAGGGCGACTCCTACGGGACGGCCTTCGACGATGTTCGACCGCGCGCGACCGGCTCGCCGGCGGGAACGGAGAAGCTCGGTCGGCGTCGGCGGGCGTAGAAGAGAGCGCGGCCGCTGGCGGCTCAGGTCGGCAGGGGGGACGCCTGCCCCGAAAACTACTGGATGTCCACGTTGCCATCCGCGTGGGCGACGACCTCGGACCCCCGGTACTGGAAGCGGATCGCGACCGCGGCGTCGGGGTCGGATCGGTCCAACAGCGCGTCGAGTGCGTCCGGGTCGACGACGTCAGCGAGCGGCGGGGCCAGTTCGCCGGGATCGACGCCCGCTTCCTCGGCGATTGCCGCGACGATTCGGTGGGAGGGGGCGCGGTTCGTCAGTTCCATCAGACGAGCAGTTGGATGTCCGCATCGGCCATGTCCTGGATCGCCGTTGCGGCGCCGACACCGGTGGTGACGCCGTCGTAGAAGTCGTCTTCGTCGTAATCCATCAGCTCGATCGTCATCTGGCAGGCCTGGAACTCGACGCCCATGTCCAGAGAGGTTTCGATGAGCTCCTCGATGGTGGCGGTGTCGTTGTCGTCGATCTTCTTCTCCATCATCGAGGTCGTGACGCGATCCATCCCGGGGAGCGCGCCGACGACGTTCGGGACCGGCATGTTGGGATTACCGACGGAACTCAGCTTGAGGTCCTTCGACCGTTCCTCGTGGAGGATGTCCAGTCCCCAGAACGTGTGGAAGACCGTCACGTCGTACCCGAACGCGGCCGCCGTGCTCGCGAGGATGAGCGGGGGATACGCCATGTCGAGTGTCCCCTTCGTCGCGATGATGGACATCTTCTGCGTGTCGTCCTCGCTGGTGGCGTCCGCGAGCGCGGTCTCCAACTCTTCGACGCGCGCGGCGAGCTCCGCACGCGAGGGGGCGTCGTCGGCCGGCGCGTCGGGTGTGTCCGTACTCATTCTTACTCCGTCTTGCGCACGTAGTGTCTGTACACGTCGTCGGCCTCGACCTGATCTACCAGTTCGACCCCGTCGGTCCCCTCGGCCCAGCCGTCGATGTCGCTCATGCTACCGGAGTCCGTCGCGAGCACTTCGAGGACGTCGCCCTCGTCGAGCTCGTCCACGGCGGACTTCGTCTTGACTACCGGCATGGGACACGATACACCTTTCACGTCGAGCGTCTCCGTGATGTCGAATTCTGCACTCATGGTTGATCTGCTCCGTTGGTCTGTCTTGGAGCTAATGCACAATACCGTTGCCACGGTTAAAAGAATGTTGGTTCTTGTGTTTATCATAAACACCCCGTGTATCAAGACCGGCTGTATTAGTCCCTTCACGCCCTTACCACTCTATTCTAGATTCCCGCCGCCACAACGCCGCATTGGTATTGTGTAATCTATGGATTTCTATGCAAACGCTTTTGTGTCCCAATCCAGTAGGTAGGGGTGTACGACATGAACGCAGAAGACTTCCCGACGCCGGACGTCGAAGTGGAGAGTACCGATCCGGAAACGCTCAAGCGGCGCATCGACGACGGCGAGGACGTCACGCTCCTCGACGCGCGCATGCAATCGGACTACGAGGAGTGGCGCATCGACGGCGAGACCGTCGAATCGATCAACGTCCCGTACTTCGAGTTCCTCGAAGACGAGATCGACGACGCCGTTCTCGAACAGATCCCCGCCGACCGCGAAGTGACTGTCCTCTGTGCCAAGGGCGGCGCCAGCGAGTTCGTCGCCGGCTCGCTGGCCGAGCGCGGCTACGACGTCGACCACCTCGAAGACGGCATGAACGGCTGGGCGAGCATCTACGAGGCCGTCGAGGTCACCGACTACGACGGCGCCGGCACGCTCCTCCAGTACCAGCGGCCCTCGTCGGGCTGTCTGGGCTACCTGCTCTACGACGACGGCGAAGCCGCGATCATCGACCCCCTGCGTGCGTTCACCGACCGCTACCTCGAAGACGCCGACGACCTCGGTGTCGACATCGAGTACGCGCTCGACACGCACATCCACGCAGACCACATCTCGGGCGTCCGCGACCTCGACGAGGAGGGCGTCGAGGGCGTCATCCCCGCGGCGGCGGTCGACCGCGGCGTCACGTACGCCGCGGAACGAAGTTCCACGAGCCCTGCCTCGCAGGCTCGGCAGGACGCCGACGAACTGACCACCGCCGAGGACGGCGATGTCTTCGAGGTCGGCGACGCCACCATCGAGGCCGTCTACACGCCCGGTCACACGACCGGCATGACCTCCTATCTCGTCGACGACAGCCTGCTCGCGACCGGCGACGGGCTGTTCATCGAGTCGGTCGCCCGTCCCGACCTCGAAGAAGGTGACGACGGCGCGCCCGACGCCGCGCGCATGCTGTACGAATCGCTCCAGGAGCGCGTCCTGAATCTCCCCGACGACACGCTCGTCGGCGGCGCGCACTTCAGCGACGCCGCGGTCCCCGACGACGACGGGACCTACACCGCGCCGATCGGCGACCTGGTCGCAGAGATGGACGCCCTGACGATGGACGAAGACGAGTTCGTCGACCTGATCCTCTCGGACATGCCGCCCCGTCCGGCCAACTACGAGGACATCATCGCAACGAACCTCGGACAGCACGCGGTCGACGACGAGGAAGCGTTCACCCTCGAACTCGGCCCGAACAACTGCGCCGCGAGCCAGGAGTCGCTCGCCGGTGACTAACGAGGACCGTCCGTGATCGAACCAGCACCACTCCAGCTTGCCGCCGACCTGTTCCCGAACGGGATCAGTCGCTACGCTGTCGGCGGGTTCCTCGTCGGACTCGGCGCCGTCGTGATCTACCTCGGGACCGGGATCGCCGCCGGTGCGAGCACGTTCCTCGAGTCGACGCTGTCGTACGTCTCGGACCAGTCGCGGTTCCAGCGGTACGTCGCCTCCCGGGACTGGCGCGTCGTGTTCACGCTCGGGATCGTCCTCGGCGGACTCGCGTTCGCGGCGACGGTCCAGTCCGGGCTGGTGTCGAGTTCGCTCTACCAGTCGGGAACCACCGGACAGCTGTACGACGTCGGCGGCGTGACGCTCTGGTCGACGACCGTCCAGCCGTGGCGGCTGTTCGTCGGCGGCATCCTGGTCGGGATCGGAACCAGGCTCGGCAAGGGCTGCACGTCAGGTCACGGCGTCTGTGGCGTCGGATCGGCTTCGAAGACGTCCATCGCCGGCGTGATAACGTTCCTGACGGTGGCAATCGGGACGGCCCAGGTCGTCTCGGCACTGGGGGTGACACCGTAACCGTGAGCGCGAATCGTCATCCCCTGTTCATGCCGCTGATACTCCTCGGCGGCCTGATCTTCGGGTTCGGACTCGGATTCAGCCACATGGCGCGGCCGGAGGTCGTACTGGATTTCCTCCAGTTCGAGGACTTCGGACTGCTGTTCGTCATGTTCGGCGCGGCCATCGTCTCCGGGATCGCCTTCGCACTGGTGCCCCGGATACGCGACAGTGCCCCGCTGACCGGCGATGCCTACGAGCGACGGTTGAAGTCCTTCGACCGGAACGTCCTCGTCGGCGGCGCCATCTTCGGCGTCGGCTGGGGGCTGTCGGGTATCTGCCCGGGCGCCGCCTACGCCAGCCTCGGGACGGGTAACGTCGCGATCCTCTGGGCGCTCGCCGGGATGTTCCTCGGCGCGTACGTCCAGGGGTACTGGCGGAGTCGTCCCGCGGAGACGGACGCCGCCGCGTCGGCGGCAGACTAACCGCTCTCACTTTCTGAACACTGATGAACGTCTCACTCGTCGCGCTGTTCGTACTCGCCGGACTGGCGAGCCTGTTCATGGCGTGGGTCATCGGTGCGGGTTCGAGCGGCGCGACGCCGTTCGCACCCGCCGTCGGCGCCAACGCCATCTCGACGATGCGAGCGGCGTTCGTCGTGGGACTCCTCGGACTCGCCGGCGCCGTCACGCAGGGAGCGAACGTCTCGGAGGCCGTCGGTCGCGGCCTGATCGGTGGCGTAACGCTGCCGGTCACGGGCGTCATCGCCGTCCTGACGATCGGAGCGGGACTCATGGCGGTCGGCATCAAGACGGGCTACCCCATCGCGACGGCGTTCACGGTCACCGGTTCGGTCGTCGGCGTCGGACTCGCGCTCGGCGGCTCACCCGTCTGGCCGAAGTACGTCGAGATCGGCACCGTCTGGGTACTGACGCCGTTCGTCGGCGGCGGCATCGCGTTCGCGATCGCAAGCCTGCTCCCCCGACCCGACGTTCCAGAACGGTACAGCGTCGCCCTCCTGGCCGGGATCGTCGGCGCGGTCCTCGCGAACGTCGAGTTCGGATTCCTCGGCCCGAACGGGACGCCGGGGTCCCTCGCAGCCGTCGCACGACGACTCCTCGGTCTCGACGGCCTCGGCGCGACAGCGGCCATCTCCCTGTTCGTGGCCGTGGCGGTCGCCGGGCTGGTCTCCTGGGACGTCCGCCGCGACGAGGCCGACGGACTCAGGCGAATGTTACTGGCCCTCGGGTCGCTCGTCGCGTTCTCCGCGGGCGGCAGCCAAGTGGGGCTCGCGGTCGGACCGCTGCTCCCGATCCTCGACGACGTGACGCTGGTCTCGTCGTTCGCCCTCCTCGCCGGGGGCGGCCTCGGCATCCTCGTCGGTTCGTGGACAGGCGCGCCGCGGATGATCAAGTCGCTGGCGCAGGACTACTCCTCGCTCGGCCCGCGACGGTCGATCGCCGCGCTCGTCCCGTCGTTCCTGATCGCCCAGCTCGCCGTCCTGCTCGGCGTCCCCGTGTCGTTCAACGAGATCGTCGTCAGCGCGATCATCGGGAGCGGCGCGGCCGTGGGCGGCGGTGACGCGATCAGCGCGAGAAAGATCCTCGTGACCGTCGGTGCGTGGGTCGCGTCGTTCGGCGTCGCGTTCGTCCTCGGCTACGGTGCGATAGCGCTCCTCCCAGTGGCGTCGTAGCACCCTGTGCGGACCCACGGTTGGGTCTGCTGTATCTGCTGCCGATCAGCGCTCTGGTACCAGAAACCGAGACGACGCGAACCGTCGCGCGCGCAGTCCCCCGACTCGACGGGGGACGGGCCGTGTCTTCAGACCGTGCGGGGCGGCGGGACCAGGTAGACGTTCCCCCTGGCCTGGGCGACCACTTCCTCGGAGACGCTCCCGAGCATCAGCCGTCGAAGTCGGCTCCGCCCGCGCGACCCGACCAGCGTCGTGGTGGGCGTGACCGCCGCTTCGACGTCGAGAATTTCTTCGGCCGGGTCTCCCTGTCGGATCTCGATCTCGGTATCGATGTCCCAGCCTTCGAGCGTTTCGGCGAGGTCCGAAAGCGCCGATTCGGGGTCAGTCTCGCTCTGGTCTTTCGGCGATTCCACGTGGACGAGCGTCGCCTCCTGGGTCGCGTGGCGGAGGTACGAGAACGAGTCGAAGGCCCGCTCGGCGTTGTCCGAGAAGTCCGTCGCGAAGAGGACCCGCTGGAAGAGGTGCTCGCGGAGCACCTGGGGGTCGTCGTCGTCGCGTTCGACCCGGTTCACGAGTAACGGGACGACGGTCGTCCGGGCGAGGTTCCGGGCGGTCGAACCGATCACGCGGTTCGCGAGCGGGCTCTGTCCCCGGGAACCGACGATCGTCAGGTCCGCGCGAACCGTCTCCGCGATGCCGTTGATGCGGCGGTACGGCGTCCCGCGGACGACGTGGGTCTCGACGCCAAACCCGGCCGATTCCATCACGTCCCGGTACCGGTCGAGGCCGCGTCGGCGTCGCGCTTCGAGGTCCATCCCCGGCATCCCGGCGTGCACGTTCGCCGGAACGACCGTGACCAAGTGAATCGTCTCGACGCCGATCCGTTCGAGGCACTCCAGGCAGGTCTCGTTCTCGATGGCCGCTTCGCTCGCCGCCGAGAGGTCGGTCGCGTAGATCGCTCTCATACTCGAGAACACGGTCCCGGCGCATAATATTGTTTGGTATTTCCAATACAATGTGTTAGAGACTGGCCCGAGATCCGGATCCGGGGCGAGGACGTGTTCACGAACTGGTTGGGAACTGGAGCCTCGATCGGCCCGACCGTTCGGGAGCAGTATCCGCGCGCGAACGATTTTCTGGTCGCCTTTCGGCCCGTCACGGATCGACTCGAACAGGCCTATATTTCCGTAACGTACGGATGTATTTCGGTGGGTTAGCTGTGCCATCCGTTGCAGTAATATTGTGCGCTAGTTCCAAAACCGTTATGTGGCGCAGTGGATTACCGGGACGTGAGTAGAAATCCATGAATCACGCAATATCCAGCGGGGGGACGACCGATGTTCGGGCTTGAGAGCGCAACCGGCGTCGGTGGCGCGGCCCTCGTCATCGGAGTCGTCCTGCTCGAAGCGATCGTCCTGTACGTCGGATACGGGCTCCTCGAACGCCTGGTCGGACCGGCGCTCGTCGAAGCGCTACGGGGGGATTCGTGATGGAACTGTTCGGCGTCGCAGTGACGTTGCTCGCACTGTTCGCCGGGTTCGGCGTCCTGATCGGCCTCCTGTTCGGCTTCTTCGGGATGGGGGGTTCGTTCCTCGTCACGCCCGCGCTCATGGTGATGGGGTACGACACCAACGTCGCCGTCGCCTCCGGGCTGGCGTTCGTCTTCGCGACGTCCGTGATCGCGACCCTGAAACACCGGGACCTCGGGCAGGTCGACTACAAGCTCGGCGTCCTCATGATCGCAGGCACGACCGCGGGCATCGAGGTCGGGAAGATCGGTCTCCACTGGCTCCAGGAGATCGGACTCGCCGACACAGTGGTGAGTATCATCTACGTCGGTCTCCTCGGCGGGATCGGGGTGTTCATCACCTACACCGCGACGAGAGGAGACGGCGGCGGCGGCATCAGCCACGACGAGGCCGACGGGGAGATCGACGGCGACGACATCCCCGACATCGCGAAGAGGATCCAGTCCTACCGGATCCCCCCGATGATGAATCTCCGCGGCGGGATCTCGGTGTCCCTGTGGATGATCCTCGTGGTCGCGTTCGCCACCGGGCTGCTGTCGGGCTTCCTCGGCGTAGGAGGCGGGTTCATCCGCATGCCCGCCCTGTTCTACCTCGTCGGCGTCCCGGTCCCAGTCGCGGTCGGGACGGACCTCTTCGAGATCGTCTTCTCGGGCGGTATCGGGAGCTTCCTGTACGCGATGGACGGCGCGGTCGACCTCTCTATCGTCGTCCCGCTGCTCGCCGGCAGCGCGCTGGGGGCCCGCCTCGGCGCCGCGGCGACCAGCCTGGTCGACGAAGACGAGATCAAGGTGTACTTCGGCGTGATGCTCCTGCTCGGCGCGCTCGCCGTCGCAATCCGGAAAGTCGGAGAGTTCGCGGATGTGCCCGTGCTCCAGACCGTCTCGCTGGTCATCATCCTCGGTGCGGCGGCGCTGGTGTCCGGAGCCGTCGTCGTCAGTTCCGTTCGAGCACTCCGTACCGAGTCCGCCACCGCGACGAGTACCGCGGACTAGCGGCGCCCGTCGACCCCACGCCCGTCGGCCGTTCGCCGGTGCAGGACCTGCCGTCCGTGCGCCGGTGCCGGGCCGACAGTTCGTTCGCGGACACCGGGCCCACAGTTCGTCCGTCCGGGTTCCGTGGATACAATTGTGCGGACCGTGCACAAGTCTTATAACCGCGTATTCCGTACGCTCTCCTGATACCGATGCCAGATTCGATGTCTGAACAACTCCGGCAGGACATGGTCTGTGAGGGCCTCCTCGAGTGTTTCCACGGGCTGAAGGAACTCGACAAGGAGTGCTTCCGGGCGCTCGTCACCGCCGAAGAGCCGCTCACCGTCGACGAACTGGCCGAGTCCGTCGACCGCGAGCGCTCGACCGCCTATCGAGCCGTCCAGCGGCTCCTCCAGGCTGGATTCATCCAGAAAGAACAGGTGAACTACGACCAGGGCGGGTACTACCACGTGTACAAGCCGACCGACCCCTCAAAGATCGCCGACGACATGCAGCGGATGCTCAACGACTGGTACGCCAAGATGGGCCAGCTCATCCAGGAGTTCGAGGATAAGTACGACCAGGAAGCCGCGACGGCCCAGTCGATCGAAGGGTAGTCGACCGCTCTCTGTCGAACGAGTTTCTTCGCCGCCCCTGTCGAACGAGCGACCGCTCTGGCGATTTGCTTCGAACGAGCGACCCGTCCGTCGATCCATATAGTATTGTGCAATACAGCCAAAACCCTTAATTACTGGTGGGGCGTAGACGGTAGTGATGACAGCAGATACCGCATCCGAAGCGAGTTCGACGACGCCGACCGACCCCGTCCACATCGACGGACAGGACGAACTCGACGAGTTCGTCGCCGACAACGACGTGGTCCTCACGGACTTCTACGCCGACTGGTGTGGCCCGTGCAAGATGCTGGAGCCGGTCGTCGACTCGCTCGCGACCGAGACCGACGCGGCCGTGGCGAAGGTCGACGTCGACGCCAACCAGCCGCTCGCGGGCGCATACGGCGTCCGCGGCGTGCCGACGCTCGTCCTGTTCGCCGACGGCGAGCAGGTCGAGGAAGTGGTCGGCGTGCAGGGCGAAGACCAGCTGCGGTCGCTGATCGAGAGGTACACCGAATAAATGAGTACGGACACACAGGACCTGGTGATCGCTGGATCGGGTGTCTCCGGCCTCTCGGCCGCCGTGTACGCCGCCCGTGCGGATCTCGACCCCCTCGTCCTCGAGGGCGACGAGCCGGGCGGGCAGCTGACGCTCACCACCGACGTCGAGAACTACCTCGGCTTCCCCGAGGGCGTCGGCGGGATGGAACTCGTCCAGCGCGGGAAAGAGCAGGCCAAGCAGTTCGGCGCGGAGTTCCAGCACGGGGGCATCGAAGCGGCCGACCTCGACGGGCATCCCCTGGAACTCTCGCTCTCGACGGGTGAGACGATCCGGACGCGTGCACTCGTCGTCGCGACGGGCGCCAGCGCCCGCTGGGTCGGTGCCGACGGCGAAGACGAGCTGATGGGATACGGACTGTCGACCTGTGCCACCTGCGACGGCGCGTTCCACAGAGGCGACGACGTCCTGGTCGTCGGAGGCGGCGACAGCGCGATGGAGGAGGCGCTCTTCCTCGCGAAGTTCGCCGATTCGGTGACCGTCCTGCATCGCCGCGAGGAACTTCGAGCATCGGAGATCATGGTCGACCGCGTCCGCGAACACGACGATATCGAGTTCGCCTGGAACACTGAACTGCTCGCGATCGACGGGTCGCCGGACGAGGGCGTCACCGGCGCGCGAATTGCCTCGCATCCCGACGGGTACCCGAAAGAGCGGCACGAGGACGGAACGGACGTCGCCGTCGAGGAAGTCGACGTCAGTGGCGTCTTCTACGCCATCGGTCACGAGCCCAACACGGCGTTCCTCCGCGACACTCCCGTCGAACTCGACGACAGCGGTTACGTGCAGACGGCGCGGGCCGACGACGCCTGGGCGACCACGGAGACGGTCGTCGACGGCGTCTTCGCCGCGGGTGACGTGATGGACCCCGACTACCAGCAGGCGGTCACCGCCGCCGGCATGGGTAGTATGGCCGCGCTAGACGCCGAGGAGTGGATCGAGTCGAGCGCGTCCGTCCCGGCGGAGAGCGCCGAACCGATCCCCACGGAGGCCGGTGACTGATGGGAACGACCCGACGACGGAACGTGAACACGACCGACCCGTCGACCGTCGAGGATCAGGCGGACCGAGTCGTCGTCTCGTTCCGGTCACCGGAGACCGACCCCGACGAAGACGACGAGTGGTGGATCGCCGACAGCGAGTGGCTCCAGGAGAACATGACCGAACACACCTATCGACGGTACCTCCGCTGGGCCCACGCCGGCCCGGTCGAGCTCGGTGACGAGTGGGAGGAGTTCGTCAACTGCGGGTGCGCGAATCCGGAAGACGTGATCCTGCGCGTCGAACGGATCGCGGGCGGGTCTGCTATCGGTTCGGAGACGGCGATCGAGGTCGTCCCGCGGAGCTCGCTGGTCGACGCCGGCGACGGATCGGTGGACAGTTCCGAGTGACGATCTGACGTGACTGCGACCGTCGCGTCGATCGCTGAAAACGCGTTTTCAGCACGTCGACACAGCGAATTGCGCCCTCACTGGATCGGAAATCGCAGAGCCGAACGAGAGGCCGGTGTCCGGTCGGCGACAGCGCCGCAACACCGTCGATCGGCTGGAGACGCCCGGGCGGTGCAACGTGGTCCGCGCGGCGATCGTATCGTGGCGTAGCAGTACGAACGGATCTCTCGGCGAACGGAAGCGGGGTGGGCTCCTCACGAGAATCGATAGACCGGTGCCGGGACCGAGGCGGACGAGCCTCACGTGTGCGACGGTCGTGGTAGATCGTATAGCGATCCGAACAACAGGACGAACCCTGGCGCCACGAGGAACCCCTGCACGAGTAGCGTCCCCTCCGCGTCCAGTCCGAACACGACGGCGCCGAGGGCACCCAGCAGCAGTCCGAGTGTGATCGCAGCGAAGCCGTAGCTGAACAGCCGGAGCGAGCGCGACGCTCTCCGATTCGCGGCCCGGTGTGCGTAATACGAGATGATGCTCCCGAAGATGACCGTCGCCGTCGTCACGGTGACGATCACGGTCGACAGTGGAAGGGTTGGTGGCATGGTCACAGTGGCTGTCGGCTGACGCGGTTCGGAGCCCGGACGGATCGACTCGGTTCGGTACTCGCGAGGTCGCCTTCGACGGCTACCTGTACCTACCGGTGCGAACATCTTCAAACGGCGTCGCAGTTCCCAGTCGTCGAGAACGGCTCTCCGTGCCCGAACCGCCGTTCGCGACTCCGACGAGCGGTCCGTCGCGAGCGGTTCGATCCCAGGCGATGGGAATCACGTCACGGCTTATTGCCCCGGTCGGAGAAGCTAGTACCGTACGGATGGCTACCAGAGAACTCGAATCCAAGGTGTTCGGCTGGGACGTGCAGTTCACGTACTCCGAGACGTGGATCGGCTACGCGCTGTTCTCGCTGCGCGTGATCATGGGCTGGACGTTCTTCTACGCCGGGATCACGAAGGTCCTCGACCCGGAGTGGAGCGTCCGCGGCTTCCTGCTGCACGCGATACCCGAGGGCAACCCGTTTACCGGCATGTGGACCGTCATGGCCAACGACTGGGCGTGGCTACTGACGCCGATGAACCAGGTGGGACTGACGCTCATCGGGCTCGCGCTGATACTCGGCGCGTTCGTCCGCTTCAGCGCTTTCTGGGGCGCCGTGATGATGCTGTTCTACTGGGCGGCAGCGCTGCCGCTCGAGAACGGCCTGGTGATCGACGACCACATCGTCTATGCGCTGTTGCTGTTCGGACTCGGCGCGTTCGGATCCGGTCGGATCCTCGGCCTCGACGACCGGCTCGAGGAACTGGATATCGTCGAAGAGAACCCCCGATTGCGCCTGTTTCTCGGCTGACGGCACCGCCCTCTTTTTTCCGGTGGGCTGTCTCGCACCCATTCTATGGCCGCCAGCGACCGGGCGAGCGGACCGTGGTCCGGCACCGGCGGCTGGAACTCCTCCCGGCCGCGAAGCCGCTCTCGGGGCGCGACGCCACGACGCAGATCTGCGGCGCCGGCGTCGTCCCACGGCGGTCGAGATCTCATTTAACTCTTGCCGTGTCCACCGTCAGCGGACAATCCGGGATGGACGTATTCGCTGGGGGACCGAACTGTCGCACATGGACGACGAGACAGGAGTGTCCGGCAGCCTCAGAGAGACGCTCAAACGTCACCGGAGCGGCAGTGACTCGGACGGGACGCTAGTGCTGAGCGACCAGGAGGGGTACGTCGGCGACACGGTCACGCTCAAGGGCCGGAACTTCCCGGCCGACGAGGAGTACGAGGTGGTCTGGAACTCGACCGAGGGCCGGTGGGGCGTGCTCGAAGCCAACGAGATCGTCGGCCCGCAGTATCAGCCCCGCACCGACACGATCGCCACGGTTCGGACGGACGACTCCGGCGAGTTCGACGAGGAATGGACGGTCCCTGAAGACTACGGCGGCGCACACCGGGTCCAGGTGCAAACCGGCGACGGGAACGTCGTCGCGCGCTCGGAGTTCTCGATCACCCCGTGGTTCGAGATCGACCGCACGGAGGCGCCGCTGGGCGAGGCGTTCACGATCACCGGCTACGGTATCGGCCCGAACGTCGTCACGAACAACTATCAGGTCTCGTGGGACAACGGCAACGTCGGGTTCATGACCGGCGTGATGAACCGCGGGACCGCGACCGCGGAGATCCGGGCGGTCGGCCCGCCGGGCGAGCACGTCGTCCAGGTGTGGCGCAACTACAAGGGCGTCCCCTACCTCCAGAACAACACGCAGTCGCCGTACGGCCCGGTCGCCGGGGGGCGGCAGTCGGTCTGGACGGTCGAGGTGACCGAACCCGACGAGTCGCCGCGGACCGCCTGGGTCGACCCGCTGCTGGACGAGCAGCCAATGAGCGTCCACTACCCGGAACTCGACGACGACGACACCGAGGCCCAGCTGGAGATCTCTCCGACCTCCGGGCAGGCGGGGACGACCGCGTTTCTCACCGGCACCGACTTCCCGCCCGACACCGAGGTCGACCTGATCTGGTACCGCCACGAAGGTCACCGCGTCAAGGGGATCCCGATCACGCCGGAACCGAAACCGGACGTGCTCCCGACCGTAACCACCGACGACGACGGGAGCTTCCAGGTCGAGGTTGCCGTCCCCCGCGAAGAGGGGTCGACCCGTCCGATCACCGCCGCCGTAGACGGTCGGGAGGTCGCGGTGACCGGCTTCATGATGCAGCCCTCGATCGAGACGTTCGCGCCCGTCCGGGGACCCGTCGGCACCGAGATCGAGATCGAACTCTCCGGCATCGGCTGGACCATCTACGAGAACGCGCCCTTCTTCGTCTACGACAACACGCCGCTGGGCTACGTCTGCGGGACCGCCGGCGACGACAAGCAGGGCACCGTCCGCGCGAAGCTGCGGGCCGCCGGCGAACCCGGCTACCACTTCATCGACATCTACCCGAGCCTCTTCGATATGCAGGAGGACCAGCCGGAGTTCGACGTCAGGCCCCACCTGTCGTACCTCGACAACCACCCGGTCCGGCCGCTCCCCGCACTGCACATGGCCTTCGAGGTCACCGAGGGGTGAGCCGATGACGCTCGACCTCAGCCTCGCCTGCCACGACTACGCGTGGACCCAGCCCCTGTGGGACGGCCGCGTCGAACCGGAGGGTGTGCGCCTCTCGACGGTCAACTACCCGAACCCCGTGCGGTTCTCGCGGATGGTTCGCAACCGCGAGTTCGACGCCTGCGAGCTATCGATGGGGACCTATCTCGCCACTCGCCGGAACGGCGACCGATTCCCATTCACGGCGATCCCGGTCTTCCCGTTCCGGAAGTTCAGACACGCGTACATGTACACGCGGCGCGGGTCGGGTATCGCGGACGCGGCGGACCTGGCCGGCAAACGCGTCGGGATCGTCAACTGGCAGACGACGACGGGTATCTGGCAGCGCGGGACCCTCAGCGACCGCTACAACCTCGATATCACCGACGTCGAGTGGGTCGCCGGCGGCTCGGAGATCGTCGACGTCGACGTGCCCGACGCGTACGACCTGACCTACCTCGACCATCAGGGCTCGACGATCGGGCTCCTCGAAGACCTGATCGAGCGCGGGGAGATCGACGCGATCTTCCACCCGGTCGACTCAGGCGTGGCGAACGCGGAGCGACTGTTCGACGACGCGAAAGCCGTCGAGCAGACGTACTACCGGGAGACCGGCATCTTCCCGATCATGCACGCGATAGTCCTCAGAGACGAGATTCTCGACGAGCACCCGTGGGTCGTCCAGCCGCTGTACGACGCCTTCGAGCGGGCGAAAGAGATCGGCCTGACCGCGCTAGACCGCCCGCGCGAGTTACCGCTCGTCTGGGCCGACGTCTACGCCGACGAACAGCGAGAGGTGCTGGGCGATGACCCGTGGGAGTACGGGCTCACCGAGGACAACGTCGCGACGGTCGAGACGCTCGCCGAGTACGCCCACGATCAGGGCGTCGCGGCCGAACGCTACGGCGTCGACGAACTGTTCGCGACCGAGTACCTCGACACCGACTACTACGCGTAGTTCGGTTCCCGGCCCTTCGCGTGACTCGGTTTCGACGCTCTCGGTAGCGTCGGTTCTGCCCGGTCTGCCGTCGCGAGAGGTTCGGGAAGCGACCGTGGGAAAGCGACCGCGGAAATACGACCGTGGAAAAGCGCTCTATCCGGTCAGTTGCGCGGTGCTCGCGGTGAACAGTTCGTCGACGTCGTACGCCCGCGGGATCAGACCCTGGTCGTGAGCGTACTCGACGAACGTGGCGAGGCCGCGGCGGTTGCGGTCGGTGAGGCCGTACTCCCAGGCGTCGTCGCCGAGGATCCGCCGCTGTTCGAGGAGGTGCAGGTGCGCCCACGTCAGCGACGCCTTCGCGCTCGGGCTGGTGTTCCGCTCCAGACAGCGGTCCCTGGCCTCGCAGAACGCGTCGAAGACGTTCGCTGCGACCCATGGATGCTCGTCGAGAATCTCGTCCCTGATAGCGATGGCGTGCATCGGCGGGTGGATGCCGGTCGCCTCGAAATACTCGCGCTCCGCCGCGAGCGGGTCGTCGAAGACGAACTCCGCCCGCTCGGACTCTGCCACGTCCCAGAACAGCGACCCCGCCGGGTCCATCGCCGCCGCCAAGTCTCCCTCGAAGAGCATCTCCCGGAGGTCCTTCGGCTGCTCGACGGCGTCGCCGTCCTGTGCGCCGGGCACCGGCCGGATGTCGAACCGGGCGGGGAGATCGACGGGCACGTCGTCCTCTCGGCGGCGATACCACCGGACCCGTTCCAGGTCGAGCCTGTGGTGCTCCGCGGCGATCCCGCGGACCCACACGTTGGCCGTCGTCTGCCAGGACTGGACCCCGACCTTCTTCCCTTCGAGGTCGGCGGGCTCGTCCACGTCGGCGTCGGCGTGTTTGTAGAAGAACGAGTGCCGGAACCGCTTGTTCGGGAAGACCGGGATCGCCGTGAAGGGGTACTCGTCACGGTGCTCGCGCGAAGAGAGGTACGACGCCAGCGACACCTCGCAGACGTCGAACGCCAGCTGCTCGAACATGCGGCGGTGGCGCTTGGGCGGGTACTCCGAGAGCACCGTCGCGTCGATCCCCTCCGGCTCCACGTCGCCGGTCAACAGCGGTTTGTAGATGTCTCTGTCTCCGAGCGCGACGGACAGTTCGACCGTCATATACCGGTATTTCGGCCGCATCGGGGGTATGCCTTCCCCGGATTCCAGCACAGTGGGAGGCCGAGCGTCGCCGACGTGCGGCCCCGTCACATGAGATTAGAGTCGGTGAAGAGGCGTGCCGCTCGCGGCGGATCACCGACGAAAAACGGACAGCTAGTGGCTGTGTTGTGCTGCCCCGTGGCCGTGCTGTGTCATTCCGTGGCCGTGGTGGCCGTCATCCGCGCCGTGGTGGCCGGTCGAATCGTGGTGGCCGCCGGCCGCGTGACCGGCGTGGGTCCCGTGGTGCGGATGGTCCGTCCAGTGGTCGCCCTGACTGTGGTCACCCCAATCGTTTGCGAGCCCCCACTGGTCGCAGACGTGGCCGACCGTCGACACGGGCGACTCGGTCACGTCCGTCACGTGAGCGCCGGCCGTCGCGGTCATCGCCAGCCCGACGACGACGAGCGCGACGACCGAACCGATCGCGATCCGGCGTGTTGTCGACATTTGAATTCCCTCTGTGTTCGAGTACGCGATCTGGCCTGATAACCGCCGAGGGGGCTTCTCAGTCGCTGAGAACGGGACGGCGTCGCCCGGAACGCGCCGCGCCGCGATCGAGGAACTTCCCACCCGGAACGCGACGACACCGTGAGCGGGTCACGTCCCGTCCGACAGCGCGGCGTTCCCGGCCGGACTACCGCTGCCGGGAGCGGCAACCGCGAGTCACGCGAACCCGTCGACGAACAGTTCCTCGACGTCGTACGGTCGCGGGATCAGACCCTGGTCGTGAGCGTACTCGACGAACGTGGCGAGGCCGCGGCGGTTGCGGTCGGTGAGGCCGTACTCCCAGGCGTCGTCGCCGAGGATCCGCTGCTGTTCGAGGAGGTGCAGGTGTGCCCACGTGAGCGAGCCGTTCGCGCTCGGGCTCGCGTTCCGTTCGAGGCACGCGTCGCGCGACTCGCAGAAGGCGTCGAAGAGTTCGGTCGCGATCCAGGGGTGGTCGTCGACGACCTCGTCTCGGACGGCGACGGCGTGCATCGGCGGGTGGATGCCGGTCTCGGCGAAGTACTCTCGTTCGGCCGCCAGCGGGTCGTCGAAGACGAACTCCGCCCGCTCGGACTCCGCCACGTCCCAGAACAGCGACCCCGCCGGGTCCATCGCCGCCGCCAACTCGCCCTCGAACAGCGCCCGCTTGAGGTCCTCGCGTTCGGCGACGGCGTCCCCGCCGTGTTTTCCGGGCACCGGGCGAATGTCGAACCGGTCGGGGACGTCGATCGGCACGTCGTCGCCCTTCCGGCGGTACCACGTCACCGATTCGAGGTCGAGCCCGTAGAAATCCCCGGCGATCCCCCGCATCCAGACGTTGGCCGTCGTCTGCCAGGAGGAGACGCCGACCTTCTTCCCCGCGAGGTCTGCCGGTCCGTCCACGTCGGCGTCGGCGTGCCTGTAGAAAAACGAGTGGCGGAAGCGCTTGGCCGGAAAGACCGGGATCGCGGTGAACGGATACTCGTCGGGACGGGCGCGCGAGGAAAGGTACGACGCCAGCGACACCTCGCAGGCGTCGAACTCGCGGTCGGCGAAGAAGCGCCGGTGGCGGTTGGACGGGTAGACCGGGGTCGTCGTCGCGTCGACCCCGTCCAGTTGGACGTCGTCGGTCAGGAGCGCGCGGTTCAGGTCTCGGTCGCCGCAGGCGATGGACAGTTCGATTGGCATTGGGCTGTTGGGTGGGTCGTTGTCGGTCGGTTTCAGCTCGCGTTCATGTCGTGGAAGGAGACGCCGAACAGCCGCAGCGAGAGCAAGACGAGGAACGTCATGCCGACGAACAGCGTCGAGATGGCCGAGACGAGTTCAACGTTGGCGGTGTTCATGTAGACGTTGAACACCTTGACGGGGATCACCATCGTGTCCGACGAGTAGACCATCAGCGGGATGGTGATCAGCTGGAAGATGTGGATCAGGAGGTAGAACCAGATGATCGCGGAGGTGTTCTTGAACAGCGGGAGGAACACCTCGCGCATCTGCTGGACCCAGGTGGCGCCGGCGATCCGCGCCGACTCCTCCAGTTCCGTGTGTATCTGGACGATGTTGCCGATAGCGAGCCGCGAGGACATCGGGATGTACGCGATGACGCACCCGATGACGACGATCCAGAGCGTTCCGTAGAGGTCGACGAGCGGGTGGACCTTGCCGACCCACAGGGCGGTGAACAGGACGCTGACGCCCGTGATCACGCCGGGTATCGCGACCGACGACAGCGAGAGGAAGTCGACGACGCCCCGGAACGGGTAGGTCGTCCGCTCGGTGTAGTACGAGAGGCCGACGACGAGCACCGTCCCGATGGTCGCCCCGGCGAGGCTGACGAGGACGCTGTTGACGAACGCGTCGCGCAACCGCGGGTTCGCCAGCGCCTCCGCGTAGTGGGAGAGCGTGAGACTCGAGACGTCGACGTGGCCGAACCAGACCGAGTGGACCGACACGAGGACCATCACAGCGACTGGCAGTACCCAGACGAGGAGCATGAACGCCCAGAGCGCGCCGGCGACCGGCCATCGCCACTTCCCGAGGTCCCAGGTGTGGGGCTGGTAGCCCTGCCCGGTCACCGTCATGTAGTCCTCTTTGCGACTGGTCACCTTGCGGTGGTACCACACCAGCACGGCCGCGACCAGCAACAGGCTGATCGACAGCGCGGCGGCCTGGCCGTACTCCGGCGGCGCTCGCAGTCGGACGGCCTTCCAGATGGCGGTCGCGTACACCTCGTACTGCTCGCGCGCGCCGAGGATCGCCACGACCGAGAACTCGCCGAGCCCCAGCAGGAATCGGATGATGAGCGCCGTGAGGATCGCCGGGAGGATCACCGGGAACGTGACCGACCGGACGGTCTGGCGGATGTTCGCGCCGTGGATCCGCGCGACCTCTTCGAGGGACGCGTCCATGTTCTGGAGCGCCGGCGCGGTGAGCAGGTACACCGACGTCACGGCGTCGACACCGGCGACGACGACGATCCCGGTCGGGCTGAAGATGTCGAACGGCGGGGCGTCGAGCCCGAGCGCGCCGACGAGCGTCGTGGTCACGAGCCCGTGGTCGGGACCGTACGTCGTGATGTACATGATCGCGTAGATGTACCCCGGGACGGCGTACGGCGAGATCAGCACGAGCTCCATCGCGTCCTTCGTCGGGACGTTCGTCCGGACGAGCAGCCACGCGAACCCGAGTCCGATCGACATCGAGACGAGCGTCGTCCCGCCGGCGACGAACAGCGAGTTCGTCACGAGCCCGGTCACGTCGAACGCGTCGGCCACGTACACCGCGAGGAAGTTCCCGACGGTGAACGACCCGGAGAACTGCCCGGGGTAGCCGTCCCAGAGGCTCGTCCAGAGCAGGAAGACGAGCGGGACCAGCGTCAGGAGGACGGTCGCGACGGCGAACCCGCCGAGCGCGACCCGCCTCGTCAGTCCGTCGGTCCCGGTCGTCGCCGAGACCACGCGGACCGTGGAATCGCGGGCGGTCCGTGCGGTCTCGGTGAGCCGCGTTCGAACGCTCACGGCGCCCCTCCGGGCGTCCCGTCACGCATCCGTGATCGGGTAGACCTGTATCGACTCCGGCCGGACGTGGAGCCGTATCTCGTCGCCCCTGGCGCGGTCGCGAACGGTCTCGGAGTGGACGACGAGGTCCGTCCCCGCGCCGTCGAACGCGACCGTCATCTCGTAGGCGTCGCCGAGGATGCCTTCCGCGACGACGGTCCCGGTCAGTTCGAGTCGCCCGTCCGGGCGGCCGGCGAACCCGCCGATCTCGACGTCCGCCGGCCGGAGGAAACACGAGACCGAACCGGTCGTGACCCCGTCCGAGACGAAGTCGACGTTGTCGAGCGGGAACTCCACCAAGTCCGTCCGGACGACGCGGTCACCGTCGGCATCCACGTCGACGGTGCCCTCGAATCGGTTGTGGACGCCGACGAACCGACGGGTGAACGGCGACGACGGCCGCCGGTGGAGCTCGCCCGGACGCCCGCGCTCGACCGTCTCGCCGTCTCGCATCAGCACGACTCTGTCGGCCAGGTAGAACGCCTCCTCCTGGTCGTGGGTCACGTAGAGGACGCTGACCCCGAGTTCGTGCTGGAGCCGCTGGAGTTCGTCGCGCATCTCCTTGCGCAGCTCCCGGTCGAGGTTGCTCAGCGGCTCGTCCATCAACAGCAGGTCCGGGTCGTGGACGAGCGAGCGCGCGAGCGAGGTCCGCTGCTGCTGGCCGCCGCTCAGGTCCGTCGCCGGCGCGTCTTTCAGCTCGCGGATCTGTACCAGGTCCAGGATCTCCTCGACGCGGTCCTCGTACTCCGACGACGGCACGGGGTTGTCGGCGTACTTGAGCGGGAACACCACGTTCTCGTAGACCGTCTTGTGCGGCCAGATCGCGTAGTTCTGGAAGACCATCCCGAGGTCACGGTCCTCCGGCGGCCGGGAGACGGTGGCGCTCTGAACGGTCTCGCCGCCGATCCGTACCTCGCCGCTGTCGGGGACCTCGACGCCGGCGATACACCGCAGGAGCGTCGTCTTGCCGCACCCGCTGGGACCGAGGAGCGCGACGATCTCGTCGCGGTCGACCGTCAGGTCGACGTCCCGGTGGGCGTACTCGGACCCGAACCGCTTGTCGAGCCCACTCACGGTCAACTGTGGCTGAGTCGTCATGGTCTGGTCCTGTCCGGGTTCGGTGGTTCGGTTCGCGCGCGGAAGGCGAGGGCGAGGCGAGAGCGCGACCGGCCCCGCCGCTCGGTGGTTCCAGCGGTCAGAAGTCGATCGCTTCCTCGACCGCCCGCTGACCGATCTCGGTGTACTCCTGTCCCTCCCAGAAACCGACGGGCGTGGTCTCGGTCGTGAGCCGCTCGCGCGCGTAGTCGCTCATCTCCACGTCGGAGAGGTCCAGTTCGGTGCGCGCCGCCGTCACGTTCGGGACCTCGTCGATCATCCGCCGCTGGACCGGCGCTTCCAGCGTCGCGCTGAGGACGAGCCGCGCGGCCCACGGATGGGGCGCCTCGCTGTTGATCGAGAACAGCCCCTCGAAGGTGTTCCACTTCACCGGCTCGACGAAGTTACCCACCAGCGGGAACTCCTCGACGAGTTCGGCGATCGTCCACGGGAAGTTGTAGAACATGATCGGGACCTTCCCCTGGCCCACGGCGCGCCCACCGTCGGAGTGGGAGTTGTAGCCGGTGACGTCGAAGTGGTCGACGATGGCCCGCATCCACTCCATGTCGTCCATGTCGGTCTGATCGGCGTGATACCCGATGATCCACCCGATCTGGCTGGTGACGGGGCCCGTGGGGATGATCATCTCCATGCCCTCGTACTGGTCGTCGAAGAGGTCGTTGTAGCTCGTCGGCACGTCGAGCCCGCGCTCTTCGAATATCTCCGCGTTGATCGGCATGACCGACGACGCGCCGCCGTTGAACGCCGCGGCGCCCCACGGCAGGGTCATGGAGTCCTCCAGGTCCTCGCTGAACCAGAAGTTCCCGTCGACGTCCCACTCGTAGTAGCGCTCGGCCACCGAGTCGCCCTCCTCGTAGATCTGGTTCCTGATGTCGGTCGCACTGGCGACCAGGTCGGCCTGGTCCTCGTCGGCCTGGCGCTCCTGGATGATCCGCTGGGAGATCTGCGATCCGCCGGCCGACACGACGTCGGCCTCCAGCCCCGCGTCGAACTCGTCGTTGATCACGTCGACGAGAGTGTTCCAGGTCGGCTGCTCGCCCGACCCGGCGTAGATCGTCACCGTCGTCCCGTCCTCGACGTAGTCGACCAGCTCCGCGGTCGTCCACGGCGTCTCGGGCTCGCTCCCGGTCGTCGCCGTCCCCGCCGACCCCGCGCTAGAGCCGCCGAGACAGCCGACGAGCGAGCCCGCCGAGACGACCGCGCCGGTCGCAAGAAACGCTCGACGAGAGGTCTTCGTCCCCACTCCGCGACGCCGTCGACCGGTCGTTCCGTCCCCGTCTGCCCTCGAAACGCCGGTCGATTCGTCTGGGCTCATACACGGATCGCTACCGGACGTGCGGATAAACTGATTCCGTACATTTTTACGCGATGGGAAGACGTCGCTCGAACGTCGACGTGGATCGGCGCCACGCCGGATCGGACCGATGACGCGATCCGTCGATCGAGAGGCGGCGTGACGGCTTTCCCGGCGCCGCCCCCTGGGAGGAGGTGTTCGAGGACCGCCCCCCGGGACGAGGTGTTCGAGTGCCGGCCGAGAAGGAGCTGGATCCGGCCGTCTCTCTGCTGTCCGTCGCCGCCGTCCGCGAGGAGGTGCGGGCCTACGCGGGGGATCGAGCCGACGAGCCGCGAAGGTGCAGGTTCGTCAGTGAACGGGTGGCGGCGCTCTTCAGATGGTCCTGTTCTCGACGGTCGCCGAGACGTTCTGAAAGTACGTGTCGATGTCCCGGCTGACGATCGGGCGGAGCACGGACGGGTTGAGCGTCGCGACGCCGCCGCTGTAGGTCACTTCCGCCCGGTAGGCCAGCCGCGACTGCGTCCGATCGCCGTCCTGGATCTCCATGGCGGCGAGCACGTCGAAGGTGCTCCCCGTCTTCGAGTCGAAGGCGGTCGCGCTCGTGACGACGTGGTCCGGCGGGTCGAGTTCGACGAACTCCGCCTCGCCGGTCAGCGAGACGGTGAGGTGGCTCACGCCCCGCGTGATCTCCAGCGCGTACGTCCGGTCGCCGACCCGCTCGATCGATTCCGCGCCCGGGACGCACTCGGTCAGTATCTCCGGGTTCGACAGACACGCCCACAGCTCCTCGGGGGCCGCGTCGATGTAGACCGCGTCGGAGAACTCCAGGCGCTCGACGTCCTCGTCGTCCGGGGCGAGGTCGGCGGTCCCGGACTGGTCGTCGGGCACCGCCTCGTCCGGCTCTCGCGTGTTGTCTGAGTGGCTCATTGGTAGATGGAACCCGCGGGCGGCCCCGCGGCGGTCGCGCCGCTACACTTCGATGATCGTGAACTGGTTCGATGCGATGCCGACGTCGTAGAAGCTCGCGTCCCCGTTGGTGACGACGACCTCGTACCCGTAACTGCCGGCCTCGAGCGACTCGGTCTCGAGCGTCCCGGTCCACTGGGCGGTCGACTCCTCGCCGCCCGCCTGCCACTCGAGTTCGACGGGGTCGAACGCGCCGTCGGTCGACTCGACGGTCACCGAATCGAGCGTGTCGCCGCCGACGAGGTCGCCGCTCGACCCGTCGTAGACGCCGATGGCGAACGTCACGTCCATCTCCCGGCTGAACTGGCGCTCGGGGACGCACCCGCCGACGAAGCCGTTCGCGGCCTCCTGGGGAGAGCCGTTCCAGAACGTCTCGGTCGTCACGACGTAGTTGGTCGGGTTCGAGTATTCGATGACCTCGATGGCGTCCTCGAGGATGCCGACGGTGTGGAAGTCGGCGTCTCCGTCGGTGACCTCGACAGTGTAGGGGACCGTGCCCGGGTCCATGTCCTCGGGGACCGTCCACGTTCCGCCCCACTCGTCGGCCGGGTTCTCCTCGTCGTCGCCGGCCCAGGCGAGTTCGACCTCGGGACCGCCCTCGACGGTGACGACGACGCTGTCGAGGTCCTCGTCGGTGAGCTGGTCGCCCGTCTCGGGGTCGTAGATCCCGACGTAGAAGACGACCATCATCCCCGGGACGAACCGCCGCGTCGCGGAACACGCCGAGGCGAACGCGGCGCCCTCCGGGACTTCGCCGGTCCCCGTCTCGGCCGTCACGACGTAGTTCTCGGGTTCGGGCTCCGGGGTCGCCGTCGGGGCGTCCGTCGGCGTGTCCGTGGGCGTATCCGTGGCCGCCGGCTGGGGCGTGTCCGTCTCGGTGTCACCCCCGGGACAGCCGGCCAGCGCGACCGTCGCCCAGCTGGCGGCGCCGCCGGCGAGTACGCGACGACGCGTCGCTCCGTCGCTGTCGGCTGTCTCGTCGGCGGCGTCGTTCTGTTCGGCGAGCGATTCGGCGTCCATCCGGTGGGTACTGTCGCGGCTCATTGCACATACGCAACTCGCGGAGGAACTGACAAAGCCCTCCCCGTAGTTCCAGATTTTTGGGAACTACGTCCGGCGCTTTACTGTCGAGCTCCCGAAGCTGCAAGCGAGATGGCTGAAGACACCCCCGGAGTCGACGCTGGTCGCGACAGCGAACCGAACAGTGAGTCGGATCCGGCCGACGACGGCAGGTCAGTCACGCGGCGGCGGCTCCTCGCCTCCGGCGCGGCGGCGTGGGCGACCACGAGCGTCTCCGGCTGTCAGTACATCACCGACCCCGGGACCGGCGACTCCGAGGACACTACCACCCCGACCGTGACCACCGAGACGACGACGACCGACGAACCGGTCGCCCAGCCGACGCCGACCCCGTCCGACGGCACGGACGACACGGCGGATTCGACCCCCGGCGAGGGAACTGACACGCCCACGGACACGCCGACGCCCACCGAGACGCCGCCGCCCACGACCACCGCGTGCTCGCTCGCCGGCCAGTTCGCCGCCGGGATGGAGGTCGGCCTCCACGTCAGCATCTACGACCCCGAGACCGGCGAGGCGCTGGGTGACGAGTCGCTCGACCGCGTGACCGTCGAGTTCCCCGACGCCGACTACGGCCCGCTGGAGCTGAACTGGGCCGGCGACCACGAGGCCTACGCGGGGGACACGTGGGGCTCGAAGATCGCCACCGACACCGACACCGAATCGGGCACCTACCGGTACGAGGTCTCCGTCGAGAGCGACGACGTCGACGTCGAGACGACCGTCTCTGACCGATTCACCGTCGTTTGACCGTTCGCCGTCGTCTGGCGGGTCACTCGACCGCTCTCCCGTGATATCCCGAATCGCGTGTACTCCGGTCGCAGAGCGACGGTCGAGAACTCCGCACCACTGCGGCCGTGAAGAAAATCGAGCGCGGGGCTCCGCCGCGCTCACCCGTTCTTCGGACGTTACTCGCGGACGTCGATCCGCTGTCCCGGTGGGTCGTCGCTCGCTTCGGACGGGAGTTCGACGTCGAGCACGCCGTCCCGATACGTCGCGGTGATGTCCTCCGCGCGGACCTCCCGGGGAACGCTCACCTGCTTGTGGACCATGCGTGACCTCCCGCCCGCACCGGTCCGGTCGGCCGAGATCGACAGCCGATTGTCGAGCCACGTCACCTCGATGTCCTCGCGGTCGAATCCGGGCAGGTCGACGAACACCCGGTAGGTCCCGTCGTCGTTGTACAGTTCGACTTCGTGGTCTGGGTGATGGGTCATCTGTGGCCTCCTAGTGAGAGATACCCGACACCGGCGCACCTGCCTTTCGGTGATTGTCTCTCAGTGGGAACGTCTCACCGGGTTCCCGGCCGCGACCCGGCAGTTCGAGACCGCGGCGGCGGACGGGGATGGGGCACGCTTTTGCGGGTTCGAACCGTACTGTCGGGATTGTGAAAGAGGAACAGTCGCGGTCGAGCCCCGAACTGTCGGAGACAGACGACCGTGAACTCCCGGTTGACTCCGGGACCCTCGACGCCGCACTCGGGGCGACCGCGGCCGGTATCCTCGTCGTCGATTCGGGGACGGTCTCGTTCGCGAACGACGCCGTCGAGCGGTACCTCGACACCGACCCCGACGAGGTGACGGGGAAGCCCGCCGGACACGTCTTCCCCGACTCCGTCGCGGCGGCCGTCGAGACCGTCAGCGAGACGGGCGACGAACGGACCGCCGAGTGGACGGTTGAATCGACCGTTCCCGAAGGGGACCGGGCGGTGACCGCTACGCTCGTTCCCGAGGCGGAGCGCGGACGTGTCGTCCTGACGCTCGGGTTCGGCGCGGCAGCGTCGCAGCCGTCGCCGTCGCAGGAGTCCGCCGACGCGCACTCGGACGGTACGCAGTCGCAGTCGTCCGGGACGCAGTCGCAGTCGGGCAGTACGCAGTCGGACGGCACGTTGTCGCCCGACTCGCCGGTGACCGACGACGGCGTCGCCCTCCTCACCCTCGACACCGCGGGCGAGATCACGGGGGTGAACGAACGAGGCGAAGCCCTCACCGGGTGGACCGCGACGGAGGTCGTCGGCCGGCACGTCTCGGTGCTGTATCCGACCGACGCAGCCGACGACGCCCCGGATCGAGCGCTGGAACGCGCCCGGGACCGGGGGCAGATCGAGGACGAGGGGTGGCGCCAGCGGTCGGACGGGTCGAAGTTCTGGGCGGCGACGACGGTCACTCCCCGACGGCGGTCTGACGGCGGGATCGACGGGTTCAGGTTGATACTGCGGGACCGAACCGATCGCAAGCGGGTCGAAGACGAGCGGGCGTTGCTCGCGGCGGTCAATCACGCGGTGGCGGACGCCGACACGTTCGGCGACGGCGTCGAGACGGCCCTCGAAGCCATCTGCAGTCACACGGAGTGGGCCTACGGCGAGGCGTGGGTGCCCGCGGATGACGGCGACTACCTGCAGCACCTCGTCGCCCACACGGAAGACGAGGGTCTCGAACCGTTCCTGCTGGCCAGCAGGGACGTCACGTTCCCCTTCGAGGAGGGGTTGCCCGGCCGGGTCTGGGTCTCGGGGTCAGCCGAGTGGATCCCCGACGCGTCCGCCGAGTCCGAGGACGTCTTC
Source organism: Halosimplex rarum (assembly GCF_047715405.1). Lineage (NCBI taxonomy): Archaea > Methanobacteriati > Methanobacteriota > Halobacteria > Halobacteriales > Haloarculaceae > Halosimplex > Halosimplex rarum. The sequence goes on along the minus strand of NZ_CP180413.1, from coordinate 22,691 downwards.
TACCGGCGCGCAGCGGCCGAAGGCGTCGGGCTCCAGGCGGCGCTCGGCGTCCCCATCGTGACCGAGGACCGCGTCGTCGCCGTGTTGACGTTCTTCCTCCGCGAGCGGCGGGCCGACGACGAGGAACTCGTCGACGCGGTCACCGACGTCGCCGCAGACCTGGGCGTCCTGATGGCGCGCAGACGGGCCGAGGACCGACTCGAACGCGAGCGGTCGCTACTGAGCCGGATCTTCGAGACGAGCCCGATCGGGCTCCTCGTCACCGACGCCGGCGAGCGGGTCGTCCGAGCGAACGCGCAGGCGAGCGACATCTTCGGTCGGCCCAGCGACGCGCTCGTCGGCACCGCGTTCGGCCGGCTCGCCGACTCGTTCGGCGATGTGAACGGCGACCCCGTGCCGGTCGACGAGTTGCCCGTCGCCAGCGCGCTCGCGAACGAGCGCGTCGTCACCGACGTCGAACTCGAACTGGACGCGGAAGGCGACCACGCCGAGTGGATCTCGGTCAGCGCCGCCCCCTTCGGGAGCGCGGACGGCCCGGTCGAACGCGTCGTCGTCGTCGTCGAAGACGTCACCGAGCGCCGGGCGCGCGAGCAGTCGCTCCGCACCTTCCGAGAGGCGGTCGAGCAGGCCGGCCACTCCGTGTACGTCACCGACACGGACGGGATCATCGAGTACGTCAACCCGACGTTCGAGCGAGTCACGGGGTACAGCGCCGACCGGGCCATCGGGGCGGATCCCTCGATCCTGAACTCCGGCGAGCACGACGACGCGTTCTTCGAGGACCTGTGGGAGACGATCTACGCCGGCGATATCTGGACCGGCGAAGTGGTGAACCGGCGCAAGTCGGGCGAGACCTACGTCGTCAACCAGACGATCGCACCGATCGTCGACGAGTCGGGGGCCATCGAACGCTTCGTCGCCATCAACGACGAGATCACCGAGCAGAAACGCCGCGAACGGGAACTTCGCCGGCAGCGGAACTCCCTCGAACGGATCAAACAGATCATCGAGAGCCTGCGACCGATAAATCGAGCACTCTCGCGCGCGGACACCCGCGAGGCTATCGACCGGCGGCTCTGCGAGCAACTGGCCGGTTCGGAGGCGTATCTGTTCGCCTGGATCGGCGACTACAACTCGGCGGTCGGCGCGATCTCACCCCGCGAACGGGCCGGCGTCGAGGACGAGTTCCTCGCGGAGATCGACCTGTCCCTGTCGGCCGACGGGGACGCCGACGATCTGTTCCTCAAAGCCGTCGCAGACGGGACCGTCCAGGTCCGCCGGGAGATTCCGACCTCGCTCGCGTCCGACGAACGGCAAAACCGGGCGCTCGCGTACGGGTTCCAGTCCCAGGCCGCGATCCCGGTCGTGTACGGCGACACCGTCCTCGGCGTTCTGGGGGTCTACTCGGCCCGGCCCGACGCCTTCGACGAGTACGAGCAGGGCCTGTTGCGCGAACTCGGCGAGCGCGTCGGCCACGCCATCAACGCCGCGGAGAATCGGCAGCTACTCCACACCGACACCGTCGTCGAACTGGAGTTCGAGGTCGGCGAGCCCGACTCGGCCGTCGTGGGCGTCGCCGACGAACGCGGCTGTCGACTGTCGCTAAACAGCGTCACAGCCGCCTCCGACGACGCCTACGCCTGCTATCTCGAGGTAGACGGTGCGGCGCCCGCCGCGGTCGCCGAGGCGTTCGATAGCCGATCGAGCGTCAACCGGGCGCGCGTCGTCAACGCCCACGGACAGACTGGCATCGTGGAACTGACCGGGCGGCTGGACCCGATCGCGACGCTCGTCGAATACGGCGCGACGGTTCGCGCGTTCGAGACGGCCGGCGACACCGCGACGCTCCGGTGTGAGATCGCGCCGCGATCGGACGTCGAGGCGCTCATCACCGACGTCGAGGACGCCGGCGTTGGGACCGTGTTCGTGGCGAAGCGGACCCGTGACCGGGACATGCGGACGCTCGAACTGACGAAGACGGCCGTCGAGGAGCGGCTGACCGACCGGCAGCGCGAAGCGCTCGCGCTCGCCTTCCACGCGGGGTACTTCGCCTCCCCCCGGCACTCGACCGGCGAGGAACTCGCCGACGTCCTCGGAATCGCCTCGCCGACGTTCTACCAGCACGTCCGGGAGGGCACTCGGAAGATACTCGAACTGGTGGTGGGCGACGACGAGCCCGACTCCGCGACGCCGACGCGGTCTCGGGAAGACTCATAATTGTATTCTAACACTAGTCAGCTAGGTTTCCCGAATAGCTGGGAGCCCGCTATCACTAGTCAGCTAGCTCCCGGCGCTATGGGACGGGAGAAGCTACGTGTAGACACCGATGAGCGAGACCAACAGACGGGCGTTCCTGGACGTCGTGGGCGACGAGGACTGCGCCGCGATCCTGGACGCGATCCGCGAAGAGTGCAAGACGATCCCGGAGCTTTCGGACGGGTGTGACATCCCGCTGTCGACGGCCTATCGGAAACTGACGCTGTTGCAAGAGGCGGACCTCGTCGAGGAGAAAAACCGGCTCCCGAAGGACTGCCGCCCGAAGAACGTCTACGAGCTGAGCTTCGACGCCGCCGTCGTGACGATGAGCGACGACGGTGGCTTCGAGGTCGAGTACGTCGATTCGCCGCCCGAACAGGCTTCCTACGGACAGGTCAGGGATACGCCGCTCTCGCTGGCCAGCGGCGACTGAGCGATGGGCCACGCGTCGCCACCGGCCCCTACCAGCGAACGTACGCGGCCGGTCAACCGTCGGTGTGCGGTCGAATGACACCCGAGACGATGGCGCGATACAGGATCACCTGCGAGAGTTGCTCGTTCGGCGCGGAGGCGGCGTCGATCGCCGAGGCGCTAACGAAAGAGCGGGCGCACAAGAGCCAGGTCAGCGTCGAGCACAGAGTGGCGATCGAACGGTGCGCGGACGCGTGAAGAGACGACCGACAGCACACAGAGACCTATGATAGACGACCCAACGATCGTCGTCGGCGTCAAGCAGGTGCCCGACGACGACGAAGTACGGATCGACCCGGACACGGGCCACCTCGACAGGGCGAGTGCGCCGGCGGTGATGAACCCGCCGGACAGGCACGCACTCGAAGCAGCGCTGCAGTTGCGCGACGACGGGGGCGGGTCCGTCGTCGCGGTCACGATGGGACCGCCCACGGCGACAGACATCCTCGAGGCGGCGGTCGCGATGGGCTGTGACGACGCCGCGTTGGTCACCGACCGCGCGTTCGCGGGCAGCGACACGTGGCCGACGAGCCTGACGCTCGCGGCCGCCGCCGAATCGCTCGGCGCCGACGTGGTCGTCTGCGGCGAAGAGACGACCGACTCCTCGACCGGACAGGTGCCGCCCGGCATCGCCGCCCACCTCGGGTGGGCACAGCTGACCTACGCGGAGGAACTCGACCCCGAGTTCGACGACGAGACCCTCGTCGCTCGCCGGGACGTGGAAGGCGGGTACGAAATCGTGGCCGCCGAGTTGCCCGTCGTCGTCGCCGTGGCCTACGGCGAGTTCGACCCGCGCCCGGCCGGCCTCCACCGCAAGCTCTACGCCGAGTCCGAGTTCGAACCGATCGAACTGTCCGCCGGGGACATCGGGCTCGACGACGAGGAGGTCGGCATCGACGCCTCGCCGACGGAGGTCGGCGGCATGGAGACCGTCGAGCCCGTCGAACGCGAGCGAGTGGTGGTCGAGGGCGTCGGCGAACTGGCCGACGAACTGGCCGAGACGGAGGTGTTCGGATGAGTCCCGACGACGCGGACGGGGCGGCCGAGACGGACGCGTCGGAGGACGAACCGGTCGACGACGGCACCGTCGACACCGACGCGTACAGCGACGTGTGGGTGTTCGTCGAGGAACACGACGGCGACGTGATGACCGTCTCGTGGGAGCTGCTCGCCGAGGCGCGCGGACTGGCCGACGACCTCGGCGAGGACCTCGTCGCGCTCGTGATCGGCGAAGGCGTCGACGACGTGGCCGCGGAGGCCGTCGAACGCGGCGCCGACAGGGCGCTGGTCGCCGACGATCCGGTGTTCGAACCCTATCGAGCGGATCCGTACGGCGAACAGTTCCGCGCCCTCGTCGAGGACCGCGAGCCAGCGATCGTCCTCATCGGCGGGACCCACACCGGTCGCGACTTCGCCGGGCGGGTCGCCGTCCCGGCCCACGCCGGACTGACCGCCGACTGCACCGAACTGGGCGTCGGCGAGGACGGCCTCCTGGAGGCGCGCCGGCCGGCCTTCGGGGGCAACGTCCTCGCGACCATCGTCTGCGAGGACCACCGCCCACAGATGGCGACGGTCAGGCCGGGCGTCTTCGCGGCGGCGGCGCCGAACCCGGACAGGGACGGCGAGGTCGAAGCCGTTGACGTCGTCGTCGACGAATCTGACACAGTAACGGAGGTCCGCGAGCGGGTCGTCGGCGACACCGCGGACATCACCGAGGCCGACCGAATCGTGGCCGCCGGAGGGGGCTGTAACGGCGACCTCGCGCCGATCGAGGCGCTCGCCGACGCGCTGGACGCCGACCTCGCCGCGAGCCGGAAGGCCGTCGACGAGGGCTGGATCGACGGTTCGCGGCAGGTCGGCCAGACGGGCAAGACCGTTCGTCCGGATCTGTACGTCGCGGTCGGCATCTCCGGCGCCGTCCAGCACGTCGAGGGGATGAACGACAGCGCCGTCGTCGTCGCGATCAACGACGACCCGAACGCCCCGATCTTCGACCACGCCGACTACGGCATCGTCGGCGACCTCTTCGAGGTCTGTCCCGCCCTCGCCGAGCGGATTCGGGACGGAGCGCCCGTCACTGAACCGGAGGCACAGCCATGACCGAGACGGAATCCGAGACCGACGCGGCCGGGAGCACCGAACGGATCGACCTGTCCGACCGGGACACCGCGACGCCGGACTACGACGACGCCTTCGACGCGGTCGTCGTCGGCGCGGGGCTCGCGGGGAGCACCGCCGCGCTCACGATGGCCGAATCGGGGCTTGACGTGCTGCTGGTCGAGCGCGGTCGGTACCCCGGCGCGAAGAACGTCTTCGGCGGCGTGCTCTACACGCCGACGCTCCGCGAGTTGGTCGATGTCGACGCGGCGCCGCTGGAGCGGTACATCGCCGAACGCCGGTTCGGGATGCTCACCGACGAGGACGAGACCGCCGTCTCCATCAGCCCGGGCGAGTGGCACGACCCGCCGCACAACGACTCCTACACCGTCCTCCGCGGCGAGTTCGACGAGTGGCTCGCCGAGCAGGCCGTCGAGGCCGGCGCGACGCTGGTCACCCGCACGACCGTCACGGGCCTGCTCCGCGAGGGCGACCGGATCGTCGGCATCGAGACCGACCGGCCGGACGGGACGATCCGTGCCCCCTACGTCGTCCTCGCGGAGGGGGGCAACTCCCTGGTGAGCGAGGGCGCCGATCTCAAGGAGACCGAGCGCCGCGAGAACGTCGCGGTCGGGGTCAAGGAGGTGCTGGAGTTCCCCGAGCGCGAGCACGCCATCGAGGACCGCTTCCGGCTCACCGGCGACGCCGGCGCCTCCTACCACTACTTCGGTGAGGGGGCCGTCGGCGACGCGTTCGGCGGCGGGTTCGTCTACACCAACGAAGACACCGTCAGCGTCGGGCTGGCCTACCGGCTCTCGGACGCTGCAACGTCCCAGCCCGACCCGGAGGGGACGCTCAACGCCTTCAAGACCCATCCGGCAGTCGCGCCGCTGCTGCGCGGTGCCCGCACCGTCGAGTACACGGCCAAGACGATCCCCGAAGGCGGCGCCGACGAGATCCCAGAACTCGTCCACGACGGCGCGGTGATCGTCGGCGACGCGGCGGGACTCGTCCTCAACAACGGGCTCCACCTCGAAGGCACCAACATGGCCGTCGAGAGCGGCTATCACGCCGCCAACGCCGTGGCATCGGCCGCCAAACGGGGCCGGGTCGACGCGGACGCGCTCGCCGGCTACCGCGAGGCCCTCGAATCGTCGTTCGTCGTCGAGAACCTCGAACGGTACGAGTGGTTGATCGAGCGGGTCCAGGAGGACCGACAGCTCCTCTTCGAGGAGCTCCCGCGGGCGGTCGCAGACGCCGGCAGCGAGTACTTCAGGATGGACAGAGCGCCGAAAGACCAGCACGCCCAGACGGCCAAGCGGCAGCTCCTGCAGGCCGTCGGCGGCTACACCGGGGCTGCGAAACTCGCAGTCCGCTACCGTAAACTCATCAAATGAGCGTCGAACCAGGCATCCCGACCGTCGATAACGAATCGCTCGAAGACCGCCTCTACACCGTCAAGTACGAGGACCCCGGCGACTCCCACCTCGACGTGACGATCCCCGGGATCTGCGCCGAGAAGTGCGTCACCGACGACTGCATCAAGGTCTGTCCCGCGGACGTGTGGCGCGAGGGCGAGGACGGCGTCCCGCACATCGCCTACGAGAACTGCCTCGAATGCGGCAGCTGTCGGTGGGCCTGCCCCCACGGCAACGTCGAGTGGGAGTACCCCGAGACCGGAGCCGGCGTCACGTACAAGAACGGGTGACGGTACGACGGACAACGGTCACAGAGACGATGACAGACGCCTACGACCGGGGACGGATCGAGGACTTCGGCCGGTGGCGCGAATTCAGCGCCGGCATGTGGCCCTGGATCCTCCACACGTTCACCGGCTGGCTACTCGTCGGCTACCTGTTCACCCACATTGCGGTGTTGAGTACCGCGACGGCCGCCGACCCGACGGTCTACACGGCGACGTTGCAGGGCCTCGAAGCGCTGTTGATCGTCCGAGTCCTGGAGATCGGCCTGCTCGCGGTGGCCGTCTTCCACGCGCTCAACGGCGTCCGACTCCTGTTCGTCGACCTCGGTCTCGGGCTCGACAGACAGGCGACGACGTTCTACGTGACGCTCGTCGTGACCGCCGTCATTACCGTCGCGAGCGTGCCGACGTACCTCGCGGGGGTGTGACCGATGTGCGACTACGACGGCCTCGTCGGCGGCGCCGTCGGTCTCGACGCCGCCAACACCGCGAATCCGACTTCCCCACCACCACACCAATGACTTCGAACTGGTACTGCCTCGACTGCGAGACGGGTATCGATCCCCGAGAAGTCGGGCGACACGCGAACGCCGGCCACCACATCCGCGGGATGCTGGTGCCGACCGCGTCGCGGCCGACGGAACTGCGACGGCGCAGCGACCGCGAGACGGCGATCCGGCCGGTCCATGGACCCGGAGACTGAGACCGTCACACTGCGGGCGACTCGCCGTCGAGCACTCCGTCTCGGTGGCCCCGTCGGACGGCTCGGCGTCGCGGGCTGCGCCTGCTGCAAGCAGTATACATTGTACTACAGTGAAAACATCCGCGTGACGGCCCCTCACGATCGACGCCATCGTCGGTAGTGGCTCGGGGAGTGTGTACACACACGTGTGATTCGGTTCCGGGAGAGCGCCGCACTGTGCCTCCTCTCAGAGTGTCTGGCGGATCGACTCCGACAGCGCTTCGGGGTCAGTTCCGTCGATCGGCTCTCGCGACAGCGACAGCTGGATGTCGTCGTCGACGTATCGGGGGAGGAGGTGGAGGTGCGCGTGCTCGACCTGCCCGACCAGCCCGCCGGTCGTGTGAAAGACACTGAATCCGTCGGGCTCGAGTGCCCGATCCATCGCGAGCGCGAGCGCCCGCGCCGTTTCGAAGACCGCCATCGAGGTCGCCTGGTCCGCCACCAGGAGGTCTTCCACGTGCGCTCTCGGGAAGACTAGCGCATGGCCCGCAGTCGCTGGGTTCTCGTCGAGGAAGGCGACGGTCCGTTCGCCCTCGAACAGCGTGTACACGTCTTTCCGGCCGTCGGCGACACGACAGAACGCGCAGTCGTCCATACCCGACGATTGCGAGCATCGCTGAAAGTACTGCCGCCGCTGTCCGCTCGGGAATACGGGCAGAACCGAGAACGCTGGACGCGTGCGGTTGACAAAAAACAGAGCGGTCAGCCGAGGACGTACTCGAGTCTGGGGTAGCGCTCGATGAGCGCCTGGCCGCCGACGTCGAGGGTCTCGATGTACTGGTCGAGTCCCAGGATCCGGCCGGCGCCGAAGGCGGCGACCGCGAGGAACACGAGCATGTACGCGAAGTCCCCGTTGATGAGGCCGTGGGCGATGTCCCAGTTCCCGAAGTAGAACATGAGCATCATCAGCGCGCCGAAGAACGCCGCGAGGCGGACCAGCGCACCGACGAGTAGCCCGAGCCCGATGAACAGCTCGCCCCACGGGACCGCGACGTTCGCGAACTCGACGAACCACGGCGTCGACCCCATCCAGGCGAACAGCCCGGCCAGCGGGTTGCCGTTCGTCGCCGCGCTGTGGGCCAGGTACCCGCCCGCGCCGAACGGTTCCGCCGCGGTGATCTTCGAGACCCCCGAGTACAGGAACGCGTAGCCCATCATCAGTCGCAGCGCCAGCACGAACCACGCGCTCAGGCTGTGTGCGCGACCCGAGACGGTCAGGTCGCCGATCTTGCTCTCGAAGACGTTCGAGCCGCCGGTGTTTTGTTTGGTAGCCATTTTGCTCACATCTATAGAGACGCTCCCTCCGACGATATACCCCCCAGCGGATTCTTCGAAACCGAGAATTCCGGTGGTTCGGGTCACACCGGTCGCGAAGTCGATCGTGGGAGTCTCAGACCGGACGGTCGGCCCCTGCTGCTGCGCTCGATCGTAAGTAACCAACAAACGCGACGGTTCACCGCTGTTGTTGGTTAACACTCTGCAACGGGTCGGATCCGGACCGTTGTCACGGGAGTTCGCCGGTCACATCGACGAGGTCCTCCTCCGTTCGCCAGCGAAATAGCCGCCCTTCCCGGTGGAACGGTTCGAAGACGCCGCCCAGCATCCAGCCGAATGGGTCGTCTTCGTCCTCTTTCTCCCGTTCGAACACGAACCCCTTCAGCGTCGGTAGGTATGGTTTATGAAGGGTATCACCGACTCAGTCGAGTGGGATTTACTCCAGAGTAGTTTACTCAAGGGTGAGCTACTTGCCGCCGGGACGTGTATCGCGTCGTACGAGCACCGACCTGGGGACTGCTGAGGGGATGGAATCCCGGGAACTCGTCCACTTCGTCACTCAGCAGACGCGGTTCGCGCTGATCAACAACATCCTCCAGCACCCCGAGCAGCTGCCCTCGATGTACGAACTCGAGGAGCTCAATCCCAGCGTGAGCGACGCGACCGTCTACAAGCACATCCAGAAGCTCATCGAGGCCGGCATCGTCAGCGAGGTCGCCCTCGACGACGACCAGCGCCGGCAGGGCTACCCATGGAAGTTCTACGGCCTCACGGACGAGGGCCGAGCCTTCCTCGAAGCACACAACCTGCTCGCCGCCGAGGAGACGTTTCAACAGATCTACGAGACCATCACCGACAAACCCGAGAAGATGGTCAAATACGAGAACGCGGCCCGCCCCGGCGACGCGTAACTGTGCAGTAGCCGCCCTCCCCTATCGGTTCGACCGTTAGAAACGGGCAGGACGCACGGACGGGGCAGACCGAGACCGGAAGTTCCTCGATCGGTTCGCCGGCTGCTCTACGCCTGCTGTCGGCATCCGTGATCGGGCCAGGGGGAGAGGTAGCCCCCATCCTTAACCCTGCCGCTGCCGATAATTCCTCCAATGAGTCCGCTTCGTCGCGTCACGCTCGACGTCCTGAAACCGCACGATCCGTCACTACTCGAGTTTACGGAGCGTATCGCTGACGTCGAATGTGTCGACGGCGTTTCGTCGTCGCTGATCGAACTCGATCAGGAAGTACAGAACGTCAAGCTCACGATCGAGGGGGACGGCCTCGACTACGCGGCCATCGAGCAGGCTGTCGGCGAACTCGGTGGGACCGTTCACTCGGTCGATCAGGTCTCCTACGGGGAGTACGTCGTCGAGGAGCGACGGACCCCGCAGGACGGCTGAACAGTCGTGTCCTCGAAAATTCGCCTCCTGCGGTCGCTCCTCGGGCGGGAGGACGTCCAGTCGATCTCCCGTCGGTATTTCGTCTCGAACGGGTTCGACGGCACGCTGACGAGCGTCGGCGTCATCATCGGTGCGGTCCTGTCGGGGGTCCCCGACGGGTTCACGGTCATCAAGATCGGCCTCGGTGCCGCCGTCGGGCTCGGCACGTCCGCGGTCTGGAGCGTCTGGGAGATCGAGCGCGCCGAGACGAAAGCCGAAATCCTCCGGATGGAACGGGCGATGCTGACCGACCTCGACGACACGCGCGTCGAGCGAGAGCAGCGGGGAGCACGCGTGATCCACGCGACGGCCAGCGGGCTCGGGCCGCTCATCGGCATCCTCATCCCGCTCGTCCCGTTCCTGTTCGAGGGGTCCGTCTTCACGCTCGCCGAGGCGGGCGTCGTCGGGGTCGGGCTCGGTATCGGCGTGCTCGCCGTCTTCGGCGCGTACATGGGCTCGATCTCGGGACAGAAGTGGTACGTGTCAGCGGTCCGGATGGGGCTGGCCGGCCTGGTCGTCGCCCTGATCAGCCTCGCTCTCCCCGGATAGCGGTGACGCGACCGGCGTATCCGGCCCCCGGTCTTCAATCGGTGTGCACCTCCGGTGCGTCGTCGGGTCGCGTCGTGGCGCCGCCTGCGTGGCCGTCGGTTCCGTGATGCTTGACGAGCCAGCCGACCAGCACGAGCGCAGGCGTGCCGAGGACGAGCACCAGCCCGAGGAGCGCCCAGTCGCTGACGCCGAGGGGGACGGTCCCGAAGTACCCGTTCAGCGGCGTGTAGAGGACGGCGAGCTGGAGCGTCAACGACGCCACCACGGCGGCGGCGAGCCAGGGGTTCGTCAGCGCGGGCGTCCTCCTCGTCCACCGGACGACGTACAGCTTGACGAACTCGAAGACGACGAGTCCGGTGAACACCATCGTCATGACGTAGGGCGTGACCGACGGCGCGCCGTCGAGGAGATAGAACATCAACCCGAGCAACAGGACCGTCGTGGTCAATCCGGCTCCCCCGACGAATCCGAGCATCTCTCGGTCGATGATCCCGGCGGCCCGGTCGCGGGGGTGTCGGTCCATCACGTCTCCACCGGGGTCGGTTCCGAGGGCGAGCGCCGGCAGGCCGTCGGTGAGCAGATTGATCCACAGGAGCTGGACCGCCGGGAGGATGAGATAGCCGAACAGCGACGCGACGAACACGATCGCCACTTCGGCCACGTTCGCGCTGAGCAGGTAGGCGACGAACTTCCAGATGTTGTCGAAGATGGTCCGTCCGCGCCTGATAGCGGCGCGGATCGACGCGTAGTTATCGTCGAGGAGGACGATGTCGCTGGCCTGCTTGGCGACGTTCGTCCCCCGGACGCCCATCGCGATACCGACGTCGGCGTTTTTCAGCGCCGGCGCGTCGTTCACCCCGTCGCCAGTCATCGCGACGGCGGCGCCGTTCGCCTGTAGCGCCTCGAGGATCCGTACCTTGTGGGTCGGTTCGGCCCGCGCGAACACGTCGATCTCGGCTACCCGCTCGCGGAGCGTCTCGTCGTCCATGGCCTCGACGTCCCGGCCGGTCAACACGTCCGATTCGATCCCGACTTCGCGAGCGATGGCGCCGGCCGTCACCGCGTTGTCACCGGTGATCATCTTCACGCCGATGCCCGCGCGGTGCGTGTCCGCGATCGCGTCACGAACCTCTGGGCGCGGCGGGTCGAGCAACCCCTGCAGGCCGACGAACACGAGGTTCTCCTCGGGGCCGCCCTCGTCGCCCCGGTCCTTGTACGCGAACCCGAGCACTCGAAGCGCGTCCCCGGCGAACTCGTCGACGCGCGACTCGATACGGGAGCGCGTCTCCGCGTCCAGGTCGATCGGTCCATCGGGCCCGAGCACCCGCGTCGACCGGTCGAGGAGCACAGTCGGAGCGCCCTTCACGTAGACGACGTCGTCGTGGATCGTCGCCATGCGCTTGCGCTCGGAGGAGAACGGCACTTCGTCACGCCGCGGTCGGTCTTCCCGGCAGGTCTCGACGTCGAAGCCGCGGTCGGCCGCGGCGGTGACGAGCGCTCGTTCGGTCGGGTCGCCCTCGTCGGCGGTCGCGTCGTTGCAGACCGCACCGATCTCGAACAGCCGGTCCAGGCGGTCGTCGTCGCCGGCCTCGTCGACCGGGGCGGCCCGGTCGTGCACCCACACCCGCTGGACGCGCATCTCCCCCTCGGTTAGCGTCCCCGTCTTGTCCGTGCAGACGACGTCCACCGCGCCGAGCGCCTCGACCGCCGGTAGCGTCCGAACGAGAGCGTTCTCCTCGGCCATGCTGCGGACGCCCAGGGCGAGCGTCAACGTGACGACCGCGGGGAGCCCCTCGGGCACGGCCGCCACTGCAAGCGAGACGGCGGTCAGGCCGGCCTGGACGAGCCCCCGGCCGTCGACGAGGAGCAGTCCCACGACGAGCACCGAGAGCGCCACGACGCCGATACCGAGGCGACGGCCGAGCCGGTCCAGATCGCGCTGGAGCGGCGTCAGGGGGTCATCGGCGCCGATCAGCGCCGTCGCGATCTCGCCGACCTCCGTGTCCATACCCGTCTCCACGACGACGGCGACGGCACGGCCGCGGGTGACGTTCGTCCCCTTGTAGACCATGTTCGCCCGCTCGGCGAGCGGCGTCTCCGGGTCGGCCGCCCCAGCGTCCTTCTCGACCGGGACGCTCTCGCCGGTCAGCGCCGCCTCGTCGACTTCGAGCGAGTCCGCCTCGACGAGTCTGGCGTCGGCGGGCACGACGTCGCCCTGCCCCAGCACGACGACGTCGCCGGGAACCAGGGCCGTCGATTCGATCTCCCGCTCCTCTCCGTCTCGTCGGACGGTGACCTCCGGCGTCGCCATCTCGCGGAGCGCTTCGAGGCTCTGTTCGGCCCGGTACTCCTGGACGAACCCGAACACCCCGTTCAGGAGCAGGATGATTCCGATGAGGACAGCGTCGACGACGTGACCGATCGCGAACGACAGGGCGGCGGCGAGTAGCAGCACCCAGATGAGCGCGCTCGAGAACTGCGCGACGAAGATGGCGAGCGGCCCCCGTCCGCGGTCGCCCGTGAGTTCGTTCGGCCCCACTTCTTCGCGGCGCTCGTCGGCCGTCGACGCGGCTAATCCCGACGCCGACGTGTCCAGTTCCTCGTATATCGTCTCAATGGGACGCGTGTACCAGTCCATCGTAAATCGAGTCGAATCGCCCTCGGTCACCGACCCGGGAGCGGCGTCTACACCAGCGTACCCGGGCGAGCCATACAGTCGTTTTCCCGGCATCAACCGGTGCCGCCGGACGCGGCCCGTCAGCGCCACGGGTCTCGGGATCCGGTGCTATTGAGTACCGTCGAAGCCTTCGGCAGCCCGCCGTGCCGAGTCTCTCAGGAGCGGAACGTCGTCCGTGAACACCTCGACGGCGACGGTACCGTCGAATCCGGCGAGAGCGTCGGAGACGAGCCCGAAATCGATCTCGCCGGCGCCCAGTGGGAGGTGCGTGTCGCCACGGCCCCTTGCGTCGTGGACGTGCAGATGTGAGACGAGGTCGCGGTAGTCGTCGAGAAACCGCTCGATCCCGTCGTCTCCGTCCTCCATGTAGGCGTGACCGACGTCGAAGCAGACCGCTGTTCCCGTGTCTCGCGCGATATCGCCGAGGACCGAGAGCGGGAGCCCGCGGGCCTGATGCCCGACGTTCTCGACGACGACCTCGACCCCGACGTCGTCGCCGGCGGCCGCGATCGCCGACAACTGGCTCGCGAAGACCGGGCGCTGGTCGGTGTCGTGTGGGTTCCGCATCGTCCCATGCAGAACCGCCTTCCGCGCACCGACCCCGCTCGCCCACTCGAGTAGCTCCGACTGGTAGTCGACGATCGCGTCGTTGAGTTGCGAGACCGGCGTCGACACGACCTGATCGAAGGGGAGGTGAACGCAGAGGTCCGCGCCCAGTCCATCGAGGACCTCCCGCAGTCGCTCGTCGTCCGCTTCCGCCGGACGGAGCGACGACTCGCCGATAGAGAGTTCGACGAAATCGAATCCCTCGGCCGTCGCTTCCAGTCGTTCGAGCGAGTCGCCCACTGTGAGACCGAGATCCATGGCTCACTCACCACGCGCCACGTCGTGTTCGTCGTCCGGCGTCGCCAGGAGGTCGTCTTCGTAGGCGACGATAGCCTGTATCACCGCATCAGCGTCTTCCTCGGGGATACCGGCGGCGTCCAGGCTCTCGGACAGGTGTCCGACCGCTCGCTGGATGTCCTGCGGGGTGAACGGGACGGAGAGGTGTGCTTCCCGTACCGGCGCCGCATCGTACGATTCAGGGCCGCCAGCGGCTTCACAGAGGAAATCAGTTTGCGTCCGACGCAGCATCCCGGCGTCTGCACCGTCGAAATACGGGGCGATATCATCGTCCGCGAGTAATCGGTCGTAGAAGTCGTCGACGACGGCCCGGATACCGTCCCGCTCTCCGAGTCGCTCGTACAGCGTCGTTTCGGTCATGGTAGAGCCAGCGGGAGAGGGAATAATGTATCTACCGCTAGTTACCACTTGACGGGAGTACGACCAACGTGTGCCAGCACTGGTTCGGTTCCTTGTGACCGCTCGGGGCGTCGAGATCTGCAACTAACTTGCGAGCACCGGTTTTGTCTCCAGGAGTGGTCAGAGGCTAGTGGAGAGGTTTTTTCGCCGCTCAAGACGGCAACGCCGGGCTCTCAATTAACCAACAAAGATATACGATGAGCGTTCCGTTGGTTAAGACGAACCAGGCATGTCTGGGGAACCGCCGACACTGCCAGCCGAACTTCCGAGCGAACTCGTCGACACGCTCGACGAATCCTCTCCCGACGAACTCCGTCGCGTTGCCAGGTACGCCGAGGAACTGGCTGAGTACCGTGAACGTGAATCTCGCCTCGCCGAAGAAGACAGCGAAGTCGAGGCCGAACAACGGCCGGAGGAGCTCCCGGACGATGTTCCATCGAAGGCGTCGATCACGACCAAGGAGATCAACGGCAACCGCTACGACTACTGGCAGTGGCGAGACGGAGCGCAGGTCAAATCAAAGTACAAAGGTCCCGCCAGCCCTGACAGATAGCGTCGACAGCATCGGACGGATAGCGGCGACAGCATCGGACGGATAGCGGCGACAGCATCGGACGGATAGCGGCGACAGCATCGGACGGATAGCGGCGACAGCATCGGACGGATAGCGTCGACAGCATCGGACGGATAGCGTCGACAGCATCGGACGGATAGCGTCGACAGCATCGGACGGATAGCGTCGACAGCATCGGACGGATAGCGTCGACAGCATCGGACGGATAGCGTCGACAGCATCGGACAGCCGTTACTTGAGAATAGACCTCTGCCGCCAGCGTGATCGTGGATATCGACGAGCAATCCGCTGAGAGCAACGAACACCAGTAGTTTACTCCGCGAAAACGGGGGGAAGGTGACGGTGTAGACCAAGGCGAGAGACGGACCCTGACCCCCCATTGTCGAGATGTAAATCGGCGAATTTCGGCCGTTAGTAGTTATTTATCCCTAAATCACGATTCTACTACGTCTTCACAGAAATTGCGACTCGCCTCCTGACTGTGTCGTGGAGACCCCCCGTTGTCGAGTTGTAAGTCCACCCCCCATTGTCGTGCTGTAAGTCTCTCACCCCCCGTTGTCGTGCTGTAAGCCTCCCACCCCCCGTTGTCGAGTTGTAACCCCGGTGGGAGCAAGCGGTCAATCGAAGAACGAATTGAGTTTCGTCCGAACGACGCTTCTGAGCATCTCGTGATCGGACTCGATGTCGCCGATTCGCGAGTCGGTCTCGATCGTCCGGACGATGTTCTCAGCGCCCTCTTCGAGCGTGAAGAACATGTGGACGCCGCGGCCTCGGCCGCGACCGCGTCGTTCTGACGAGAGGATTCCGTACGTCTCCTGCTCCGTGACGTTGTTGACGTAGGTCTCGCGGCTGTACTGATCGGCATCGATCCGATCGGCGACGAATTTGTAGACCTCCCACCCGACGCCGGCCGGGATCCGGGTGAGGTCTTGCTGTGCGTAGTACTCGACCGCCGCGGTCGCGTAGAGGGAGAGTTTCTTCTGCGTCGCAAGCCCGGAGATGTGCCGGAGCGTCCGGTTCTCGTCGTATTTATCCTGCGCCGCTCGGACGTCACGTTCCTCGACGTTCTCCGAGCCGCGACGTTCGGCGAACTCACCAGCCCAGCGGAACAGATCGATCGCCTTGCGAGCGTCGCCGTGCGTCTGGGACCCGAATGCCGCGACGAGCGGAATGACGTCGCCCGTGAGCGAACCGTCTTTGAACGCGTCCTTGCGGTTGTCGAGTATCGCTCGAAGCTGGTTCGCGTCGTAGTCGTCGAAGAAGATGTCGTCCGGGTTGAACGAGCTCTCCGCTCGGCTGTTCAGATCCTGCATGAAATGGGTGTAGTTCGTCAGCGCAGTGACCGACACACTGCCTTCGATGTTTCCGAGGGTTTCAGCTCGGGAGAGTTGATAGAGTAGCGACGAGTACGCCGTATCTTCGTACGGCCCTTCGAGAAGGTCGATCTCGTCGAGGATGAAGATGACGGCATCGTAGTTCTCGTTGATCAGTTCGAATAGCCGCTCGAACTTCCGATCGGTGGAGACGCCGCTCTCGGGAACCCCGACCTCTGCGCCGACGTCTTCCGCAACGCACCGGACTAATCGATAGACCGCTCTGTCGAGCGACTTTGGGGCCTCGCAGTTGAGCGAAACGACGCCGAATCTGACGCCCTGGGACTGACAGAGGTCCACGACTTGCTTACAGACCGCGTTGATGATGAGCGACTTCCCGGTTCCGGACGGGCCGTTGAGCAACATGTTGGGAAGGCCGCCCCCCTCGAGTGCGGGTCGGAGGTTGTCGATTACTCGCTCTAGCTGCTGGTCACGACCGACGATCCGGTCCTCGTCGATGATCGTGTCCGGGCGGACGAGGTCTTTGTCGACGAAGATGGAGCTCGTCGAAGATTCCTGGAATCGCTCACGGATCGAGATAGACGTGTTCGCCTGGTCGGCTGAACCAGTCGATTCGGAAGTCTCCGGGGACGCGGATTCCTCACTAATTTCCTCCTCACTCCTGGAGCCCGCCGGCGTACTCCCACCTCCCGAATCTCGAAGGGGTTCCCGAGAACTCCCATCAGTAGTCGTGGACTCCGGTGACCCGTCTCCGGTATCACTTTCCTGGGAGTCGTCTGCCATGCTAGTGACCCTGCACGGCCATGTATAAAAAACCACACCCCTAGAGAAATGTAAGCCCCTGATATTGCGAGTGTACTGGATTCTCGCCGCAGTATCTATTTTTTCTACAGATACCGTCATCGTCCTCTAATGGAACGATCATCTCGAATTCCTGCCGGATCTCTCTAAACGGGAGACACCCCCCTTTGTCGAGTTGTAAGGAAACGACTGGCCACCGAGTGAGATGCATCTGGCAGCAAGATAAGGTCGAGATCACTGGAAGTCAGGTGACGATATCGAAACGAGTACTCGCGCTGAGCGCGTCTCCGTATTGGCTGTGAGCGGACGAGCAAAGTCCCTTCTCCTCGGTCAGTGTCGAGAGATCGGGAGAAACGACTGAACTCAAGAGCCCACTCATCACACCCACCCCCCTTTGTCGAGTTGTAAGCGAGATCGCTTCGAAGGGACGTGAGAGTAATCGAAGAAAGTGGAAGAATAAGATCTCCTCGGAAAACGGATGAGATCCCTGATTAGACGGTTTCATCCACTACTGCGTAAACCGACAGTATCAAATCTATCATTAATGATCTACGTGTTCCTTTCCGCTCGTAAAGTTGGAATAAGGGTATCTTTTCATCTCCAATTAGATAAACGTTTCTGTATTTAAACACAGATCCTTTTCTATGGTTATCAGTGCTTCTACCTTCAAAATTCGTAGTAATGGGCGATGTAGGACAATCTCCACTGATTTCTCGACTCCCCCTCTCACCCGTTTACAACTCGACAAAGGGGGGAGGGGGTTCGGCAAACTCCCCCGGTGCGAGCGGCGACAGGGAGACGGCCGTCGACTTCGACGACCTGGTCGTCGTCCGTCTCCACTGGGCGGGTTTCCCCGTCGTCATTCCTCAGGTGCGGAGCCCGTCCGTCGTACGCCGCGCTGTCGCGTTCGGGTCGGTTACCTACGAGGGCAGAAACGGGATAGAAGGCGTTACAGGCAGAGCAGCCGACGACGTCGACGAGGAGCTGGCCGTCCTGACCGATGGGTAGGTGCCGGTCATCGACGACCTGACGTGGCTGTCGCGACGAACTCGACGTGGCCGTCCTCGCGGACTCGATCATGGCGAAGGGCCGCTTCGACACCGACACGTAGCGGGACGACGCGGAGGTGGTCGTGATCCTTGGCTCTGAATTCGAGACCAACCGGTGGTCACGAACTCGCCGCGACCGCCCGGTCGAGTCCAGCAAAGCCGGGCTCGTCCGGGGTCTCGTCCACGGCGGACTGGCCGTCGACTCCGGCGCCGGACTCTGGAAAACAGTCAGTATCCCTGGGGCTGAACACGTGAGTATGACCGAGGTTCGGGACGCACGAGTCGGGGGCGTCGTCCTCGCGGCGGGCGAGAGCTCGCGGTTCGAAGCCGGAAACAAACTCCTCGAACCGGTCGACGGGACACCGATGGTCGTTCGAGTTGCCACGACCGTTCTCGAGTCGTCGCTCGACGATGTCGTGGCGGTCGTCGGACACGAGGGGGAGGCCGTTGCCGATGCGCTCGGTGACTTGCCGCTCTCGATCCGCCACAACGACGAGTACACGGATGGACAGAGCGCATCGGTCCGCAGGGGCGTCGAATACGCCCGCGAGGCCGACTGTGACGCGGCGATTTTCCTGCTCGGTGATATGCCATTCGTTCGGTCGAACACCGTCGACCGGCTCGTCGAGGCGTATCGCACGGGCGACGGGAGCATCGTCGCGCCGCGCTACGAGGGGACGCGCGGGAATCCGGTACTGTTCGACGCTCGCCACTTCGACGCACTTGCCGGCGTCACGGGTGACAGAGGCGGGCGCGAACTCGTCGCGACTCACGACGGGACGCGGTTTCTCGAAACCGATGACCCCGGCGTAGTGCGAGATATCGACTCTAGGGACGACCTCCGGAAACAGACGGGCGCCACAGAATCGCGGCGACGGTAGGCCGTGCGGAAGGGAGACGGGGACGAGTCGGAGTGACGGCGGTTCCGGTCCAGCCGAGTGCGGGCGTTTCCCGCACGTCGAGCGGTCCGCTGTGACGTCGTAATCGATTTGTCAGACGGTAGGAAGCGTTCGCGTATACCATTTACCGACGGTACACACAGACACCGAATCAGTAGCGCCGGGGGTGCCTCTGGCTGAGTCCCGTCCGAAACCGGTCTCGCTGTCTCGTAGTTACTCGTCTACCCGCGCAGGAAAGGGACTGGCTGGTGGTTCACGAGAGTTCGGTTCCCGCGCTCGCCGGACAGGATACTGTCGCGGCCGGGAGTCCGAGCGCACCTCTCAACACGCGTGGCCGAAACCACGGGCGCGCCACCTTGGTGCAAGAACTGAGTCAGGAACGTTCGGCCCGCAAATGTAGTACTGATCGCAAATTCAATATGATTCCGGAACGATTGTTCAGAGAATGGGTGCTCATTCGATCGATCTACGCGAAGTTCAGCGACAACTTTTGACAACACTCGTCAACCAATATCAACAACAGGAGTCTCCCGTGAAAGCGGACGCACTCGCGGAGTTGCTGAACCGGGACACCGGAACGATCAGGAACAAGATGCCCCAGCTGACGTCGCTCGGACTGGTCGAGGGAGTTCCAGGGCCGGGTGGCGGATACGAACCGACTGAGAAAGGGTTTGAGGCACTGGACCGGGACCCGGACGCCGAGCGGGAAGCGACCAGGGTCACACACGAGTTCGAACGCGTCGACGCCACAGTCGAAAACATCTCGTTCACGAACGTGAACCATCCGACGGACTGCCGGGCGTGGATCGAATTTCAGACGGCGTTACCGCATGTCGATGTCGGCGACCCGATTATAATCGGTCCGACAGCCGATACGCAACTGGTCATCGCCGGCGAGATTCACAGTCTCCACGACAGGGGGAGCCGGATCTCGCTCGATATCCGCAAGCTGGAAGCCCCCTTTGCTGAGGACTGATCCTGCCTCGATATCCCGCCAAGCGAGAGGTCGTCAGCGTTCCTGCCCGAGGGAGTCGCCTCGAAACGGTTCAAACAGGATCGGGTGCAATAGCGTACGCCCGTTCACACCCTCCAGATGATGTCCTCGGTGGACGTGACCGTCGCGAACTCGTCAGAAAACTGGACGAGCGGTCCGATTGGCCGCCTGTAGCTCCCGTCTGTATTAACAATCTGTGTCGTATGCCTGTTACAGACGTCTGTAACATTATGTCGTCCGAGATCTCTGTTCCTCCGGGGGGTCGCCCCCGTGACGGAGTCTTTCTGCGCCTACTCCGGGACTCTGAATTCCTATGACCTGGGGACCGGATCTAGAGATTCAACTAGATTCTCCGACACTCTCGACTCTCGGCTCCATCGATATCATCTGCGGCTGGGCGGATAGACCGATGGATATTCGCGAGACACTCGCCGAGAGAAGTCTGACAGCGGAATGCAGCCCGAAGAGTAGAGGGGTGTTACGGCGATGGAAGCGAACAATAATCGTAGTGGGGACGGATTCGATTGGTTGGGCGCCTCGGTAGCCGGGCGGGTATCGCAACACCGTTACGTTTCTGAGAAGACGGGGCGCGATCCCATAAACTGTATCTCGCTGTATGAATATTCGAGGGCATCGATGAGGAAGCAGTGCGAGAGCGCGATAGTCGCTTCTCAGTCGAGTTCGCCGAACCCCTCGTCTCGCATGAGTTCAGCCACGCGCTCGGGGTGGTGAAACGCCGCCAGCAAGGCGAACTCCCGAGCGTCGGTTTTCGAGACTTCGCTCGTGTCGAGTTGCTCGGCGAGGTCGCTGCGAAACTCGGCTTCCTGGTCAGCGACCCGATCACGGACGTGGATCTCGAGACGCGTATCGCGTTCGTCACCGACGTTACTCCGTCGGACGAAGTACGGGTACTCCTGGGTCGGGCTACTTGATCTCGCGGATTCGGCCTCAGATGTCCGGTCCGACGTCCGCTCACTGGCGGGCCGTTCCGGCTGAGTAGATCCCTGGTTCGACGAGTCGGAGGTAGTTTGGCCGCGTGAACTGGATTCCGATTGGTCTCGCTCGCTTCGTGAGTCGGCCTCCTCGTCCGCCGTTTCACCCTCGTCGGATTCGTCATCGTCCCCTCCGAAGTCGAGGTTCCCGGAGCCCGATTTGAAGTTACTCATGCCGAGGTCGCCTCCACGGTTTCGTCTTCACGTAGGTCGATGGTCCGATTCTCGTGGTCCTGGATGTCGAGTTCCATCACCGGGTCTACCGCTGTATCGAACGTCTCCGTCGCGATGAATCGGGCGAGCACGTACAGCCTCCGTAGGGTTTCGATTTCTCGATCGCGAACGCGACGCTGTCCAGATTCGCTCACCATCTCTCCGCCTCTCTCGAATGTTTTCCACCGCTCCTCGACAACTTTGAACGCCGACCCTCTGGCCTCCCACATGGCGTCCATGAGGCTCTCTCGGTTCCCGATGGTGACGGGTGTGTCGAACGCTTCGGTGTCTTCGAACTGTTGTTGGTACTGCTGGTGGGCGTTCGTCTGGCCAACACCCGATGGAACGACACACGAGAGACCGATCTCTATCTCTAGTTCGTTCTCCATGTTCCCGACCAGCTCTTCCAGTCCGTCCAGGCTCAGGTTCCCCTTCCCGGCCGGTTTCACCGGGGCGACCAGTGTCCGGAGCGCGAAGATCGCGTTGTAGAGAAGGTCCTCAGCGCGCGCGTTCGGGTCGATGAGGACGGCGTCGTATTCCTCGTGGAGTTCTTGGTTCTCCCACAACAGCTCGTATAGGAGTTCGAACCGCGGGTACTCTTCGCGGCTCATGTTCTGCATCCCGGTCTCGTAGGAGATTTTCTGCTCCAGATTGGAGGTGAAGTCACCGAGCATATCGTGGCTCGGGATGATATCGACGCCCTCGTCGGACGTCTCGATCAGGTCGTCGAAGTCACCGTCCGGCATGTCGAGGACGTGCTTGACGAGATTGTCTGCGTCTGGGTCGCTTCGCTGGGTGCCCACGTCGAAGAGACTCGTGAGATTACCCTCTTGTGGGTCGAGATCGATCACGAGCGTCTTCTGGCCCATCCGCTGGAGCGCGACTGCGACGTTGGCCGTCATCGTCGTCTTGAACGTCCCACCTGATTCCGAGTAGACTACGGCCGTTATCATACGTCCCCGTCTTCTGGGTAGCCCAACATAAATCTGTGTCAGACGTTTGGGTTTGATATCTGTAACAGCTGTCTGTAATGGATACCTGTGGCGCCAGTCTGTATGTTGGTCTGTCTTGCGGTTCTAATCATTTCACCTATGTTTGGGCCAATATCTATAACAGATGTCTATAACAGACATCTACAACAGATATCTGAACTATATGTCTGTAACAATAAGTTATAACGAGCTATTTGGGCGACCAGCGGTGGTATCTGTATCTACTTTCTGTAACAGACGTCTGTTTCTGAGCATTTGGGGGGCGAGTGGCAGGGGCTATCCACAATCGTCTGTCACGGGCGTTTGTAACAGACGTATGGGGTGGAGATCTGGGGCGGG